>DATDKN010000178.1:0-5601 GCA_036519995.1 Terrimicrobium sp.
TTACAACGGCACCCAAATGGGACAGAGTCTTTGGGGCGTGGCTATTTTTGTGAACGGTCTCTCCTCCATCGCCGGGGCAACAAATTACATCACCACGGTGGTGAATATGCGTGCTCCGGGCATGACCATGTTTCGAATGCCGCTAACGGTATGGGCGCTCTTCATCACGGCAATTCTGCTGCTCCTCGCCGTGCCAGTGCTCTCAGCGGCTGCGGCGATGCTGTTTTGCGACCTCAACGCTGGCACCAGCTTCTTCAGACCCGCCGGCGGCGGTCAGCCTCTCCTTTGGCAGCACCTCTTTTGGTTTTTTGGGCATCCGGAGGTCTACATTCTCATTTTGCCCGCCATGGGTTTGACTTCGGACATCATCGCGATTTTCTCGAGGAAGCCGATCTTCGGCTATAAGGCAATGGTCTACGCCATCATCGCGATCGCATTCCTCGGCTTCATCGTTTGGGGTCACCACATGTTTGTCAGTGGAATGAATCTGACCCTGAGCGCCGCGTTCTCAGTGTCGACGATGTTCATTGCGGTGCCCTCGGCCATAAAAACCTTTAACTGGCTGGGGACGGTCTGGCGTGGGTCGATTGAGTTCACGACGGCGATGTGTTTTGCCCTGGCCTTCGTTTCAATGTTCATCATCGGCGGTTTGAGCGGCATCTTCATGGCCTCAACTCCCGTGGACCTTTTCATTCACCACACCTACTTCATCGTCGCACATATTCATTATGTGCTCTTTGGCGGAAGCATCATGGCGCTCTTCGGTGCGCTCTACTGCTGGTTTCCGAAGATGTTTGGACGAATGCTCGACGAGAGGCTGGGCAAGGTGCATTTCGTCCTCACCTTCATCTTCTTTAATGTCGCCTTTTTCCCGATGCACAACCTGGGATTGGGCGGGATGATGCGCCGCATTTCAGATCCGCCCATCTACGAGCACCTGAAGCAACTCCAGCCGTTAAATCAAATTTCTACGATCGGCGCGATCGGTCTGGGCTTCACGACATTTCTCTTCCTCTGGAATGTGATTATCAGTCTGCGGAGGGGGCGTAAAGCGCCGGCAAATCCCTGGCATTCCAATACCCTCGAATGGACCGTGCCGTCGCCTCCCGGACATGGAAACTTCCCGGTGACACCGACCGTCTATCACGGACCTTATGAGTATAGCGTGCCCGGTTTAAGCAAGGATTATCTACCGCAAACGGAGAAAGCTCCCCAGCACGTGAAGCTTGAGGCGCATTGACGCGATGAGTAGTGCCTGGTCCGCTTCGCGCGTCGCGGTACACTGGTGGGCGGTCCTGACGGCCGTTCTCACTTTTGTGCTCCTCTGCACCGGTGGGCTCGTGACTTCACACGGCGCCGGAATGGCGGTGCCGGATTGGCCGAATAGTTTTGGGTATAACATGTTCCTTTTTCCGATCTCGCGATGGGTCGAGGGCATCTTTTACGAGCACACACACCGTCTGATCGCGTCCGGGATTGGCCTGATGACGGTGGTCTTGTCGGTTGCGCTTTGGCTGGTCGAACCGCGCCGCTGGGTCAAGGTTTTCGCCGTGGCGGCCCTCATCGCCGTTTGTCTCCAAGGGGTCCTTGGTGGTCTGCGCGTCGTTTTGATCAAGGATGAGATCGGAGTCTTTCATGCGTTGCTCGCGCAATCATTCTTCGTGGCGATCTCGATTCTCGCGATTGTGACGAGCCGGTCGTTCGCGGAGAAGCGTTGGGCGGACTACGAACCTCATCCCACCTTGCGGTGGTGGGCCTTGGCGGTGACAGCTCTCATCTTCGTACAATTGGGAATTGGCGCCACCATGCGGCATGAACACATTGGTCTCTCCATTCCCGATTTTCCGCTCGCCTACGGAGATTGGCTTCCAGATACCAGCACCGAGGCCATCGAACGAATCAATGCGCAACGCGTAGCGGACGGCGAGATGAAGACGAATGCCGTGCAAATCTGGGTTCAGATGGCGCACCGCCTATTGGCTTTGTTCATCGCCCTGGCGGTGGGTTTCTTTGCCTGGAAAGCCCGACGGAGCGCCCGGGTCATACGGGGGTGGTCGTGGCTTTGGATCGCCATGATTCTGCTTCAGATCGGACTGGGTGCTTGGACAATTTGGTCAGCCAAGGCGGCAGACGTAGCCACCGCCCATATGGCGCTTGGAGCGCTTTCCCTGCTGGTCGGTGCCGTTTTGGCCTTTCGGCTTTTCTGCGGCGCACGAATTCGGGATTTCGTTTTGCCAGATGACGTAAATCGGGGTTTGATTGAGCGCGTCGCATGAAGACAGCAACCTTCAGCATCGCGCGTTGGGACGCCTTGGTCAGTGACCTCGCCGAACTTGTCAAAGCGCGACTCTCGTTTCTCGTCCTTCTGACCACGCTGGTTGGATTCTTGATGGGCTGGCAGGGACCAATGAACTATCTGATCCTGGCTGCGACGTTGGTTGGCACGGCGCTGTGTGCCGGGGGCGCGGCCGCGCTCAACCAATGGTGGGAACGGGACCTCGATGCGCGCATGAAGCGCACACAGCAGCGTCCTCTCCCCGCGAAACGGATGCATCCAAGTGATGCGCTCCTTTTCGGCCTGCTTTTCTCCGTTTCGGGCTTGGCGGTGCTCTTCCTCTTCACGAACATTCGCGCCGCCTTCCTGGCGTTGATCACGATCGCGATCTACCTGCTTGTTTACACGCCGATGAAGCGGATCAGTTCCCTGAACACCTTGGTCGGGGCGATTCCGGGAGCGCTGCCACCGCTCATTGGCTGGGTGGCTGCTGTTGGGCACTATACGCTCGAGGGTGGCTTGCTCTTTGCGATTCTTTGGTTCTGGCAGATGCCGCACTTTCTGGCGATCGCATGGATGTATCGCGAAGACTATGCCCGAGCAGGTTTTGTCATGCTCTCGAACTACGATCCGGAAGGTTTCGTGACCGCGCGGCAAGCGTTTCTTTATTCCGGCTGCCTGCTCATTGCCAGCCTCACACCGGCACTATTTTTCTACGTTCACGCCTGGTACTTTTTCGGCGCGTTGGCGCTCGGAATCGCTTTTTGCGGGATGGCCGCGCGTTTTCTCCTTCGTCGCGATCGCGGATCGGCGAAAACACTGTTTCTGGGGTCGATTCTTTATCTGCCTTTGCTCCTCGGGTTCCTGGTAGCCGCGCGCCGATGAATGAGCAACAAGCGCAACCTACGTCTCATGCTTATGCTCTGGATTTTTGCCATTGCTCTTTGTGCAACAGTCCTTGTTTTGATGCTCCTGCGTGGCCCGGCCGTTACCCCTTGAGGACGATGGAGGGGATCGAGTGAGATGGGAACGTTTTATCGAGGCAACATGAGAAATTCGAATTCATCAAGTTTCGTTGTATCATCCCTGGCACTATGAGTACCGCCGTCTTGACTCACGGCGAGCATGCCGGACGTGCCAAAGCTCCACCGGAGGTCTGCCGCTTCGGCATGATCACCTTTCTCGCTTCGGAGGCGATGTTGTTCGGAGGCTTAATTGGCGGCTACATTGTCCTTCGGTTGGCGCGGGGCGAGCCATGGCCCCCAGCGGGCGCTCCGGACATCGGAGTTCAATGGCCGTTGTCCAGTTTAAATCTGGTCATGATCGGCAATACGATCGTTCTTCTCGGTAGTAGCTTCCTGTTCCATGGCGCGGAATCAGCAATCAAGAAGAAGGGAAAGTCGGGTCTCTTCTGGCTTTTCGCCACCATCGTGGCGGGTTCGATCTTCTTATCGGTGCAAGCGTGGGAATGGAACCACCTCCATCATGAAGGGCTCTGGTTCGACAAGCATGGCATTTACGGTTCCTGCTTCTTCGTGATGACTGGTTTCCACGGCGCGCACGTGTTTATTGGCATCATGCTCATCTCGTGGTGCTTTCTGCGTCAGCTTTTCACTCGTTACTACCGACCTGGGCGCACTACCTCGCTCGATAATGTCGGTCTCTATTGGCACTTTGTCGATGTCGTCTGGATCTTCCTCTTCACCATCCTCTACGTCATCTAAGTCGCAGGCGGAGCAGAGCCAATCGCCACCGCGTATACCGCGTCTCGGCTGGGCGATCGCCTTTCTTTGCCTTACGACGCTGATCGCGTGGGCGTACATGCAGTTTAGCGCAGAGATTCAAGCCCGTCGGGTCGCCTCCCGCCTGGAGCGCCTCGCTCCGGCTCCGCAGTTCACCTTCACGGCTCAGGATGGGAAGACGGTGTCGACGGGAGATTTTAAAGGAAAGATCTGGGTCGCGAACTTCATCTTTACCCGTTGTGCAGGTCCTTGCCCGATGATGACCAGCCGCATGGCGGAAGTGAATCAAGCCCTTGGAAACAAAGCCACGGATGTCGAGCTCGTCTCCATAACTGTCGATCCCGAGTATGATACGCCTGAAGTGCTCAAGCAATATGGCGAACAGGTAGGGGCTTCGCCCGACCGATGGAAGTTCCTGACCGGACCAAAGGAGCAAGTCGAGACCGTCGTCATGAAAGGCTTTCTCCAGGCGCTGGCCAGAGAACCTTCCGGCACCCCCATCCATTCAACGCGTTTTGTGCTCGTCGACCGCGAAGGGTGGATGCGCAATTTCCTTGATGGCAGCGATCCGGAGTTGCCGCAAAAGCTTCTCATGGACATCGGCGACCTCCTGCGTGAATCTCCTAGTGTGGGAAAGAACTGATGTTTTGAGCGGATGAGAAATTGGACGTTGCCAATCCTTGCGTTGATGGCGTTGCATCTGGCGGCCGAATGCGGTCTGGCCTGCGTCGGTTGCCGCGAACCGGGTGCTGAGACGATGGCGAAGGAATCGCCGACTGTGCTCGCCGGTTGGGCGTTTTCGTGGAGCGTGCTCTTCATGCTCTTCTTCGTGCTGGTGATCGTCGCGGGAATGTCGCTCTACATCTGGCGGACCTGTCGGCGACTGGATCGGGAAGCTGCCTTGCGAATCTCAGACGGATGAGCGTCGGCGATCTTCCCGCGCTGAATGCTTCCCTCAATGCTCTGGCTACAATTCTGCTGACGGCGGGATTCGTCTTCATCAAACAGCGCCAGGTATCCAACCATCGGCTCTGCATGGTCTCAGCGTTTGTGGTCTCCTGTGTTTTTCTCGTCACCTACGTCCTTCACAAGATTTTGATGCGTGGGGTCCACACCCCCTTCGGCGGTGAAGGGGCCATCCGCACGATCTACTATACGATGTTGATCTCTCACATCATCCTGGCGATGGCCATCGTCCCGCTCGTCCTGGCGACACTGCGTTATGCGGTGGTTGGGCGCATTGATGTGCATAGAAAATGGGCGCGTTGGACTTTTCCCCTCTGGTACTATGTTTCTGTCACGGGGGTCCTCGTCTATTTCTTCCTTTATCAATGGTTCCCTCACAACTGAACGGTTTGGAACATCCGGGTGTTCTCGATGCGCTGGCACACGACACTCGCGCCGATAAGGTTGTGCTTGCCATGTACGAGGCGCGTCCTTGGACAGGGGAGGAGTTCCAGCTCTTCCAGTTGCAAGAGAAGCTTAATTCCTATGTCTCCTTCATTCTCGACGGAGAACTTCAGGAGAACTTTCCCGACTTTGCCGCCAAATCGGTCGGGATTCAATTGCGCACCCTGCACAATC
>DATDKN010000179.1:0-2601 GCA_036519995.1 Terrimicrobium sp.
CAGTAATTTGGTTCGTCATTCCTTCGCCCTGGTCGTCATAGAGCAGGACGCTGCTGACTGAATTTGAAAGATCTAATCCGGAAATCCGCGCGTGAACATTTGTCACCGAGGGCGCCCTCACCAAGCTGATGTTTGTGGCCGCAAGCGATTGTATCTCATCAACAATCCGCCTGGCGATCAAAGTGGCGTGCGTCTCGGCACTGCTCTCCTTTGCCGTCTGCAGAGCCACCGGGAAGAGGCCGATAATCGCAACTAGGGCAAAGGAGAGGATGGCCAGTGAGAGCGCGGCCTCCACAAGCGAAAAGCCGGTCAGCCTCGACCTCATTGAACCTCCGTCGTGGTAACATTGAATTGGACGCGCCCGCTATAACGCGAGAGGCTGACCTTTTCGAAAAGGCCTCCGCCGGGTCGCGTCTGAATGTCCTGATCTCCGGAGAAATAGCCCTCGTAAAGGAACAATTCGATCGGATTGCTGGCGCCACTTACTGCTCCAGAGCTGTTGAACGACAAGCAGGGGAAGGTCTCATCGCTCTGAGTATCCGGTAGCACCTCGTTCAAGCCGGCGAACGTTTGGCCACCGGAGTCTGGAACCACGCTGCCGGCCATCCTCTTCAAAGCGACATTGCCGGGCAGTTTCGTCCATTTCTTGAGAACAAGATAGTCCTTGGCGCCGGCTGCGCGTTCCTCATCCGATGTGTCCCGAAACACGAGGAAAGCCTTATATCTCATCTCCTCGACGGGGAAATCCTTGTCCGCGAAACCCACGTGCACGGTCTGACCTGACTCGAGAGCGGCGATTCTGGCGTGTTCGAAAGCGTTCATCAATACGTTCACCGCTCCGCGACGACCGGCCGAGCTCGAGACGGTGCCGATCGAAGAATACAAAAGTCCTGCCGTAAGGATGATCAAAGCCGACACCGAGAGCAGCTCGAGCAGGCTCGCGCCCGACCGGCAAGTAGCCTCGTGACGAAGAAAACAACGCCGCTCTGAACGGCTTCGATGACCAATCTCTCGCGCGATCAGGCGCGATTCTCTAGATAGTCTGTGCCGGAAACGAATCGCAGAATGGCTTCGGAATTGGCATAAAAAGGATCCGCGTGACGATGACTCGCTCCTCGACGTCAGGGCGTCTTCACTAATCGTGTGCCCGCCACGTGTATCATCTGATGTTCGGATCAATCTAAGGTCCCATTAAATGTGATTGGGACCGCTGCACCGGCAACCAAGCTTGTCGTTCAAGATGAAGGGGCCCCGTTAATCTTATTAGTAAGGCAACAGCAGCACCGAGTTTCAAAGTTTCCTCACCCGTGAGGCTGGCTTGGTGCAAGCGTGCAATCGTAAAGCTAGCGCCTCCGGCGTGTCCCGCCTCTCGATCTGAGCCGAGGAGAGTTCGCCCTTCCGAGCGCGCTCCAGCGCTACTTCCATCTGTGCATGCCATTTCTGGGCGTTGCAGGCTAAAGTTGAATCGCGCCGCTGGCGCCAAACCGATAGGTCCCCTTACCGACGGGAACACGCTCTCAGGCCGCGCAGCGCAGCGACGCCGCGACTCAGCGTTGGCACCGCCCGAGGAATCCACATGCGAATGGCGATGCGCGCGGCTGAAAGTGCGACTCACGGCTCTGTGTGTCCGCCCGCACCACGTATGTTGATTAGCACCGTGCTGCGCTGCGGGGTTTACCCACGGGAATTTCCCGTGACCAGCGACCAACCCCGCGCCAAACCCTACTGCGACTGCCGTTTCGTCTAGTTCGTGGGCATGACGAATTGCGCGCCTGTCGATGTATCGCCTTCAGTACCGGAGGTGTAAGTGAGCTCGACACTCGCCGGTTCGCCGGCTGGCCAGCGTTGCATCACGCTCTTGTAGCGCGTGTAGAAGCGAATTCCCTCTTCGCCGTAGATGTGCTGGCTCCCGAAAAGCGAGCGCTTCCACCCTCCAAACGAGTGCCACGCCATCGGGACCGGAATCGGGACGTTGATTCCGACCATGCCGATCTGAACACGCCGCGAAAACTCACGGGCAGTTCCTCCATTCCGTGTGTAGCAAGAGACTCCGTTTCCAAACTCGTGGGCGTTGATCAATTCAATCGCACTGTCAAGATTAGGGACGCGAACTACGCACAGGACCGGTCCAAAGATCTCCTCCTTATAAATCTTCATGTCGGGGTTCACATGGTCGAACAAAGAGCCCGCGAGGAAAAAGCCGCTCTCCCGCCCCGGCGCCTTGAAGCCGCGTCCGTCGACAACCAGCGTGGCACCGGATTTGACCCCATCTTCGATATAGCTCTCGATCTTCGCCTTGTGCACAGCGGTGACAACCGGGCCCATCTCGGACTCAGGATCCATGCCGTCATTAATTTTCAAAGCCTCGATGCGTGGCTTGAGTTTCTCGATCAGCTTGTCACCGGTTTTGCCGACAGCGACCGCGACCGAGATTGCCATGCACCGCTCTCCCGCTGAACCATAGGCGGCGCCGAGGAGCGCATCAGCGGCGTGGTCAAGATCGGCGTCCGGCATGACCACTAAGTGGTTCTTGGCGCCGCCAAGAGCTTGCACGCGCTTGCCACGCCTGGTTGATTCCCGATAGATGTATTCGGCGATCGG
>DATDKN010000180.1:0-2460 GCA_036519995.1 Terrimicrobium sp.
ATGCAGGATTTCCGGCTTGCGTCGGGTCAACTCCTCGCGCAGTTGCTCGGTCAGGGCGCCAGGGGGAGCGCTCACCCGCAATTTGCCCTCTTCGCTCCGGACCTTCAGGCCCAATCGGCGCAATCGCGTGAGAAATTCCGATGGCGATGACTGCGAAACCCGTCTCCACGTTTCGTCGATCAGCCTGTCACCGGAAGCGCGATCGGGAGTACTCTCCGCTTGAGTCTTGAACATGAATGATCGGATGGGTCGGCCAAGATTGCCGGGAATCACTGCCACCTTGGAAAGGTCGTGTCAAGCGGCGGTTCTGTGCGTCCAGGCTCAAGCGTCGGCTCCCGTCCTGGGCGAATCGCCCTCGCGCAGACCTTGGGACCGCGAAACCGAGTGATCCGTCCCGGCGGACGGCAAAGGGTCCCAGTCTTCTTTTTCGATTTCGGTCAGTTGGCCCTCGGCCGCTTCTTCCGGAAGCGATTCCAAGTCGTTGAGCAGTTCCTCGACGTCTTCGGGGAGAATAGAGGCGGCCAGCTTTTCTGCAATTTGCAGCGCCAAACGCTCGATCGTGGGATTTTCGAATATGGCGCGCAAAGGGATCTCGACGTCGAACTCCCTGCGAATCTGCGAAACGAGGCGCGTGGCAAGGAGCGAGTGCCCGCCCAAGGCGAAGAAATCGTCCTGAACGCCAACTTTATCGAGCTTGAGCAAATCGCTCCAAAGCTTGGTTAAAGTTCGCTCTGTGGGATCTCGAGGTGCCAGATAACGCGCCGCCGACTGCGCGGTATCAGGAGCCGGAAGGGCCTGGCGATCGAGTTTGCCATTGGGGGTCAGCGGAAGCTTGTCGAGCACGACGAATCCAGCCGGGATCATGTAGTCGGGCAGCTTTTGTTTGAGGAAGTCGCGCAAGGCGCTTGGACTGGCGTTGGCGGTCTTTTGCACGAGATAGGCGACCAAGCACTTTTCTCCATTGCCAGCCTCTCGCGCCACCACGGCGCACTCTTGGGTTCCGGAATATTGGCCGAGCACCGCGGCGACTTCTGAGGGCTCGATCCGGTTGCCGCGAATTTTAACCTGTTCGTCCAGCCGGCCCGAAATGTGCAGCAAGCCTTCGTTGTCATAGCTGCCGCGATCGCCGGAGCGGTATACCACGTCGCACAGGTCGTCTCGAAAAGGATTGGGAACGAAGCCCGTCCGGCTAGCTCCGGTCGCATTGAGGTAACCGAGAGTCCGGAAGGAAGTTCGGATGACAATCTCGCCCGGCTCGCCAATTCCGCAGAGCTGATCGGCCTTGTTAATGATCAGCGCCTGAGTGTCCGGCAAAGGCTCGCCAATGGGTTGCACGCCGCTGCCCGGGTCGGCTGGTACGCGATACGCGCATTTTGCCAGGGTAGTTTCCGTGGGTCCATAGAGGTTGAGGATGCCGTGCGTCGTCCCCATCTGTTCGCGCCACCAGCGAACGAGCGTGTCGGTCAGCGGTTCTCCTGCCATGACCGTCCAGCGCAGGTCTGGAAGTCCTGCGCGGGAGTCCAGACTGTCGAGCCACGCGGCTGCCAGCGAGGGAACCGTGTGCAGAATCGTGATTCGCTCACGCCGCATCCAGCCGACAACTTCATCTCCATGCGGGACCGACGCTGTGTCAGGCAGACAAAGGGTCGCGCCGGCGCTCAACGGGAGGAAGATATCCCGCAGCACGACGTCGAAGGAGAGCCCCGTGAGTTGGGCGACGCGATCGTTCGAATCAACACCCAAAGCGTCTTGTTCCCATTGAAGGAAATGGCTCAGGCCCTTGTGAGTTCCCAAGATACCCTTTGGAACGCCCGTGGTGCCCGAGGTAAAGAAGACGTAGGCAGGCTCATCTGCTTTCGCTTCGCCAGGGATCGTTCTCTCCGAGGGCGTCCGGTCGCACACATCGACAAGGTCGCCGTCAAACGAGATCCTGGTGACCGGCAGCAAATGAAAAGTCTCGCTATCCTCCTCATTGGCGTCGTCCGGATCGCCGACGAAAAGCCTGTGCTTCCCTGAGGCGTCTCGGAGCATTTGATCCCGACGCGCGATTGGGAGCGAAGAATCGAGAGTCAGAAGGACCCCGCGCGCGAGCAACACTCCCAGTATCCCGGAAATCAACCCGAAAGAGCGCTGCCCAGTGACCGCGATGACCTCTCCAGGCCGAACTCCCCGAGCTGTCAGCAGTGCGGCGATTTGCTGAGACGACTTCGCCAATTCTCGGTAGGTCCATTCCCGGCCTTCGTGGCGCACCGCACTATGGTCAGCGTGGAGTTTCGCGTGTGACAAGAAGCGGCTTGTGACCGGGATCTGTTCCGGCTCACCAAGCGGAATCGTCGGATTGGGTAACACCTTGCGAGCAGCTTCTGTGGCAAGCGAATAGGCGTAGATCGGCTTGTCCGGGTTTGCCGCGACCTGAATCAACAAGTGATGAAATTGATCGACAAGGTGTGCAATCCGCTC
>DATDKN010000181.1:0-5328 GCA_036519995.1 Terrimicrobium sp.
ATATTCCCACGTGAACAAGATTGAAAACCATGTTGCCGATATCATCAGTGGAGCGCAGCCCCCAATAGTCAAAGACGGTGATGGCCATCGGACCGAACTCTTGTAAAGCGTGCAACCGAAATCCCTCGAGCAGTTCGGTAGCGGCCACATGGCCTGAGGCATCCTTGCGAGCCTTCTTCCGCCGCTTCAGGGTTGCCTCGAGTGCGTCACGCAAGAAAATGTAGGCGTCGGCATGGTATCGCGGATCGGCGACCAAAACCCGCTCGAGCGCTTCTTGGAATCCAATTGCCTGCATATTACTGTCGAAGTTCGAGACCAGCTTGCAAGGGAGCCAGAGCTCGCCCACTACGCCAGTGCTTGACGGCTAAGCCGGCACAAAAGGCAAGTAAAACGAAGGCTACCAGGGCTTGTTCCCTGCGGGTAAGTGAAAACATTTCCCCAGAAAATAGCGAGGCCGACCGCTCCTGCAAGTGTGCAAGCACAGCTACCATCCCCGCACCTCGATATCGTCGAGATAACGACTCACGGCATCGTTGCGGTGAAAAGTTAAGGCGTTCGATTGCGAGTCGACTGCAGAATCAAATTCCTTGCTGGGCGTGCTCAATTGTGCCGCCTCAAACCAGTTAAGGTAATCTTCCATTTCGTCGGCGCGTTTGACGACAGCTTGTTGCAGCTGCATGTTCTTTCGAATTCTGACTTCGAGCTTTTTCTTCGGCTTTGCGGCGAGTTCGCTGGCAATCATGCGGTACTCTTGGACAATCGGACGGATGAGCGGGTGGGCCCTAATTTCAAGCCGCAGTAGATCCTCAGCCTTCTGGCGGACGACATAGCGCCCAGTCTTCGACTTGGCCACAGCCGGAAGTGCTTCCGGGCCGTTTAGAGTGCCGCCCTTCGGCTTCGCCGGATTCGATGGCGCCGTGATTTCAAGAATAAGGCTAAGCCTTCGCTCTGTTTCCTTCACACCGATGGGAGTTACGCGATTCGCTGCGGAAGCATCTGCCAGACTGAGCGTCCAGACCTTCGATAACATCACTGGATTGTCGGCCAGAGACGGAAACTTCTCCAACAACTCAGCGCCCTCGCTGGGATTCAGTGAAGACAAGTTGGCGCAGTATTCGGCGAGATGCTTGGCTCCATCGGGACTGCTGAGGAGTGCACGCAAGAGCCCGAGAGCCTTTGCTCGATAGATTGCGTGCGAGGTGGCGTCGAGCATCTCTGGCCGCTCTTTCAAGAAGGCCGTTAAGTCGGGGGAATCTTTCGCATTGATAAGCCGCTCATAGACGCTGACGTCGACTCCCTCTTCGCGTGCGATCACATCCTCGAACAAGCCTTCCACCAGCCAACTCGGCGGTTGGTGAAGCGCTTTCCCCGCCTTCGCCGGAACATTCCGATAGCCAAATTCCATGAACAATGCTCTGTAGACCTCCAGATCGAAATCCGAGCCTTTCAATGCCGCCGTGTCGCCAACGTCGATCTGAATCTTTGAGGCACCGCCATCGCTCTCGTAGAGCGCCGTCCGAATGCGAGGAGAATTCGAGCCGCTGATTGCGAGCACTTGTACAATGATTGGCGATTTCCATTCGTCGCTCAATCTCAAGCGGCGCAACCACCGATTTTTTAGGTCTTCGGCTCGCTGCGCCAGGCGCGATCTCAGTCCACGATCCGAGTGATAGATGACAAACTGTTGCGACGAACTGACGGAGCGCTGCAAGGGCGCCGGCGGATCGAACTTGGTCTGGGCAAAGACTGAGAGCGAACCGAGTACTGCCGGCCAGAGCAGCAAGCCACGCACTACTGAGCGCCCGGTTTACGAGCTTTCCAGCTCAACTTAGCCGTCGATGGAGTAAAGAGAACTTCATCCGCTGACTCCAAAACCGTGACTGCCTCCGACGTAGAGGCAATTACCGGACGCATGATTCCCTCGAGCAAAGGCATCAAGCGCGGGCTTATCGGCATCCGTCCAATACCGCCTCCAGTCACCCTGATGCTTGCCTTTCCTCCTGCCGCCTCCGGTGCTGTGATCAGATACATATAGATCGGCCAGCCGAAGAGTCGCTGCTCGACAAAAAATTTTAACTCGCCGGATCGAATCACGATGAACGCGCGGCTGAAATCCGCGCGGAACATCGAATTACTGGTTGTCGGGTCAGGAACGATGCTGGCCGCGAGGTAGTTGTTCGCTTGAGCTTGGGAAATATCGATGGTCCTGGCGTAATTGCTTCCGGAGAGCACCTGCACCGTATGCAGCAATTGACCTGCCTGCACTTCGTTCGCGGGCTGTGCCGGAGGAACATCGTCTGGCTGACGAGCCATTTGAATCAAAGCAGCCAAAATCGCAGCGAGGATCGCAGTGGAGACGAGTCCTCGAACAAACCCGAATATCGTGGCCGCTAGTCCTGTGGTCGCAGCACGGCCTCGGAACCGCGATTCCGCAGGCACCTTCGTCGGCGCGTCGCTGGCCGCGCGCTCCAAGCGCGCACCACACTCCTGACAGAACACGCGGGTCGAATCATTTTCGTGGCCGCACTGGCTACATTTGACGCTCTTCACTCCTGGGAGGATTTCGCCGGCTTGGAAGTTTCCGCCACCTTTTTCTCGGTCGACTTCGTCTCCGCGGGCTTGGCGCTTTCGCCGGCGACACCGCCTTCCTTTTTCGCGGCCTGTTTGTAACCTTCGCTTCGGTAATCGGTGATATAAAAGCCGCTTCCCTTGAAAATCAAACCTGCGCCGGTTCCCAGTAGGCGGCGCACTTTCCCCGTGCCCCATCTTTTCATGCGGCAATGGGCTTCCGGACAGATAGTGAAAGCATCATCCTTCATGGATTGAAAGACCTCGAAAGTCTTCCGGCACTTTTCACATTCGTATTCGTAGGTCGGCATCTTCCAGATGGTATATCGGGAATTCAGTGTTTTGTGCAATCCTCTCCCTGTCGGCTTGACGTTTTTACAATCCCTGCTCTTTTTCTACGGCGCATGAGATATTCGGACGCGCTTCGTCACGTCACCGCTGCAACTATCATCGCCTTCACCCTGGGAGCCTGCGCCAGCTACGACCCCCGGCTCAATGATCGAAATACCGTGTACCTCGGCGCCGGTGGGCCCGTTATTGATCCTTCGGTAAAGGAAAGCCTCGCCCTTAAGAAATCCTACTGGGACGATAGTGGGATTACTGGTCCTCCTTCCATTGTCATCAACCTGACGAAGCAGACGGCCTCCTTTTACAAGGGTAGCAAACTGGTTGGCGTCTCGGCGATTTCCAGCGGACGAGAAGGCTTCGACACGCCCGCGGGCAGTTTCAAGATCATGCAGAAGGATTTTGCCCACGCCTCAAACCTCTATGGGGATTACGTCGATACCGCCGGAAATGTCGTCGTCAAAAACGTGGACGTAGAGAAAGACCCGCGCCCGGCCGGCACAACATTCCGTGGTGCACCGATGCCCTACTTCATGCGTATCACTGGCGGAGTCGGTATGCATCAGGGGTTTCTCCCAGGTGT
The DNA here is from genome assembly GCA_036519995.1 of Terrimicrobium sp. GTDB lineage: Bacteria > Verrucomicrobiota > Verrucomicrobiia > Chthoniobacterales > Terrimicrobiaceae > DASTFP01. Next base: position 3,497 of record DATDKN010000181.1, read on the forward strand.
TCCCGATAGCCACGGGTGCATTCGCATGCCGGAGAAAATGGCCCGGCTTTACTGGGATAACGCCCCGCTAGGCACTCCCGTCATCGTGGAATATTGATCCGGCCAGAGATTTACCTCTTTTGTGTAAGATTTAGCTGTAAGTATATCTATTACAGGCATCATATTTCAGTGATTCAAACTTCAAAAACCGTTTTTACCGCTGCGCTCGGAGCGCTCGCAGCGAGCTAGAACGGGTCGCCGGAGGCGGGTTTCGCTGTCGAGATTTCCCAAGCTTCGAGCAAGTTTTCCGGGACTTCCATGAGGAAACGCGAGGGTCTTTGTAGCGCCTCATAGTAACCCGCGTTCAGCCTTCTTTCCGGATAGGTCATATAGAGTTCGTCTCTACAGCGCGTGATCCCGACATAGAAGAGCCTGCGTTCCTCTTCAAGCGACTCAGGGTTTGCGAGAGTGCGCGACGCAGGAAACATGCCTTCAGCTAGCCAGATCAAGAAGACTACTTTCCACTCGAGGCCTTTGGCCTGGTGAAGCGTCGAAAGTGTGACTTTCTCCAATTCGGGTTCACCGTAAAAGGTGTCCGCAGTTTCGACAGCTCCGAGGAGCGCAAGTTGGGAGAGAAAGTCCTCCGGACTCTCGAATTCGCGCGCGAATGCCGCGAGGGTATCAATGTCCTGTTGACGCGCCTCATAATTGGCAAACTTGGTTTTCATGTAGTCGTCGTAGATGGCATAGCCAACGCTCTCGATCATTTTTGCAGGCGGCAGCAGACCGCTTGCCGGCGCGAGCTCCATCATCGTATTCACAAACTGCCGCCAAGCCTGCTGTGCTTTGGCGGGCGGCCGGGTCGCATCCATTTGTGAGAACTCACGCTGTCCCTCGAGTTGAGCGTTGACCCGGCTCCAGAGTGACTCGGCTGCCTTCGGACCAATCCCTGGGAACAGCTTGACGATGCGCTTGAACGCAGTCTCATCGCGAGGATTGACCGCAAATTTCAAGAACGCGGCCACGTCTTTGATGTGCGCCTGCTCGAAAAAGCGTAGGCCGCTGGTGATCGTGAATGGGATCCCTCGTCGCGTGAATTCGAGCTGAACCTCCATCGAGTGATAGTGCGCGCGATAAAGTACGGCAATTTCGTGGAGATCGACACCTTCTTCATGCAACTCAAGCACTCGCTGAGCAACAAACGCCGCTTGTTGTGAGTTCGTCGAAAGCGACACCACGGCGGGGCGCAGCGCATGGGAGCGGCGCGCAGCGACAAGCGTCTTCCTGAACTGCGCCTCATTCGCCTGAATAGCCGCATTGGCGACCTCGAGAACCTCGGGAACGCTCCGGTAATTCGTCTCGATCTTGAAGACTTGCGCCTCCGGATGCTTCTCGGGAAACTTCAGGATGTTCTCGAAGTTTGCGCCACGCCAAGAGTAAATGCTCTGGGCGTCGTCGCCCACGACCATGATGTTACCATGGCGGCTGGCAATCAGTTCGACAAGTTCGGCTTGGAGGTGATTGGTGTCCTGATACTCATCCACAAGGATATGCTCAAACTTTTGCTGGTAGAGCGCAGCGAGATCATCCGCTGTGCGAAAAAGTTCCAAGGTCTTCGAAAGAAGATCGTCGAAGTCCATGGCGTTCGCCTCCTTCTTGCGGACTTCATAGACGCTCTGCGCACGGGCGATCTGCTCGGTAAGGGGAAGAAAATATTGGTATTTTGTCGTAAGCAATTGGGCAATCGAAGAGCCCGTGTTCACCCGATAGCTGAAAATATCGGCCAATACCTCTGGCTTCGGAAATCGACGATCAGTTGTTCGCAGACCCTCTTGAGCAAGGATGCTTGCGAT
>DATDKN010000182.1:0-3648 GCA_036519995.1 Terrimicrobium sp.
AGATCAAAGATAAGTTAAAGGTGACGATCCGCTGTATTCCCTTCGAGAACAAACCGGTGGCCGGCCGCTGCATCTTCACGGGTGAACCCAGCGCACAGCGCGCCGTTTGGGCGAAGTCGTACTAGCAAACCTTCCTCCCGAGAACCCATGTCCTTTATTCTCGTTATCAACTGCGGAAGCTCATCGCTCAAATTTTCCATCATCGATCCGGAGAATGGAACGCCGCAGATTCAAGGCCTCGCCGAGCGCTTGAATACCCCGCAGGCCACTCTCAAGTCGAAGTTCCTCGCGGGGGTCAACTATGAAGTCGAGCTGCCCAATGCCAAGCACATCGATGTTCTCGACGAGATCCTCCGCGAGATGGGAGACATCAAAATCGTCGGAGTCGGTCACCGGGTTGTTCACGGCGGAGAGGCCTTCAAGGAGAGTGTCAAAGTCGACCCGAATGTGGTCCGGGGAATTGATGAATGCATTGAACTGGCTCCGCTGCACAATCCGGCCAATTTAACGGGAATCCGTGCTGCCATGCAGCGCTTCCCGGATGTCCCGCACGTGGCGGTTTTCGATACCGCTTTTCATCAAACGATGCCTCCCCGGGCATACCTTTACGCCATCCCGTACCGCTTCTATGAGGGCCTCAGGGTGAGACGCTACGGATTCCATGGCACAAGTCATGGATTTGTGGCGGGCCAGGCCGCCAAAATTCTCGGGAAGCCGCTCGAGGAGCTCCACTTGATTACCGCACATCTTGGCAACGGCTGCAGCGCCTGCGCCATCAGGGAAGGCCACAGTGTTGACACGACCATGGGCTTGACACCTCTGGAGGGACTCGTGATGGGAACTCGAAGCGGAGACGTGGATCCGAATCTTCATGACTACCTGTCCCGACGCATCGACTATGACTTGGCGGGGATAACGAACATTCTGAATCGTGAAAGCGGCCTGCTCGGCATTTCCGGTTTGAGCAACGACATGCGCACCCTTGTGCAGGCGATCAATGACGGCAATACCCGGGCGGACCTTGCCGTCGACGTATTCTGTTATCGGTTGGCTAAAGCCATTCTGGGACTGAGCGCCAGCCTCGACCGCATTGATGCCCTGATCTTCACGGGTGGCATTGGCGAAAACTCTGCTCCGGTTCGGACAAGAACGGTCGGAAATCTTGGAGTTCTTGGAGCTAAGATCGACTCGGAGCTCAACGAGCAGAACGGCGCATCCGCTGCCGGAAGGATTACCACCGAAGACTCCGGACTGCTCGCGCTCGTGGTCGCCACCAACGAAGAACTCGTCATCGCGCGCGAGACGTCACGGTTTCTTTAATTCAACCTTAAGTTCCAATGCCTCACACGCTTTACCTCGCTCCCTGCGGAGCCAAAGTCGGGCTGACCTCCGTCGCTCTCGGGCTTGTGCGTGCGCTCGACAACCGCGGCGTGCGCGTCGCCTTCTGCAAACCTATTGGGCAACCGGCCGCCCATACCACAGGACCCGAGCGTTCCACACATTTTATCCGCGCTACGACGAGCTTGCGGCCCGCGCTTCCCATTTCGTTGGACGAAGCCGAACGGCTGATTTCCTCTGATCGGACCGACGAGCTGATGGAGCGCGTGATGCGCGATTTTCACGAATCTTCCGCAAACGCTGACGTCGTCGTGGTTGAAGGTCAGGCCCATTCTTCCGATATGCCGATTGGAGCCGCGCTCAACGTGCAGCTCGCCAGAACTCTCAGTGCCCAGGTCATCCTGGCCGGATCGCTCGCCGGATTATCCATTGAGGAGTTCGACGAACGTCTGGAAGTCGCTGCAACTCAGTACGGAGGGCTGGACTCCGGCACGATCATCGGCTGCATCATCAATCATGTGCCCGACCCACAAAAGCTGCCGCTGAATGCCCTTCGAGACTCGCTCGCGGCGAAAAGCCGGCTGCTGGAGCGCGGCAGCTTTCACCTGATCGGAGCCATCCCGCCAAATCCGGACCTCACGGCCTGTCGCGCGATCGATATCGCCCGCCACCTTGGCGGTGAGGTGTTGCACGAGGGCGAAATTCAGAGCCGTCGGGTGAAGAAAATCTCTGTGCTGGCACGCACCGTTCCCAATATGCTCCATACCTTTCAGGCGGGGACGATCCTGGTGACGCCAGTTGATCGCAGCGACGTAATCATGGCCGTTGCCTTGGCCGCCTTGAAGACTCCCATTGCCGGGCTGGTCCTCACGGGAGGGTTTGACCTGGATCAGCGCGTCTGGAACCTGAGTGCACCTGGGTTGGAAACTGGCCTGCCCGTGATCCGAGTCGAATCGAACAGCTGGGAGACGGCCACCCGCCTCCATCAAATGGACCCTGAGGTCCCGGAGGACGATATCGAACGCGTTCAACTGGGAATGGATCACGTCGCCCTTTACATTGATGCCGACTGGATCGCTTCGCGCGCCGCCATTCCCGTCGAAACCCGTATGTCGCCGGCGGCATTTTGCTATCGCGTCACCGAGCGTGCTCGAGCGGCGGAGAAACGAATCGTCCTCCCGGAGGGCGATGAGCCACGGACAATTCGCGCGGCGGCGCTCTGCGCGCAGCGAAATATTGCCCGCTGTGTCCTGCTCGGAAATCCCAAGGAAATCCAACGGGTCGCTGCGGGCCTGGAGGTCGAACTGCCGAAGAACCTCGAAATCCTCGACCCTTCGCTGCTACGGGCGAACTGTGTCGGTCCGCTGGTGGAGATGCGCAAGCACAAGGGACTCACCCCGGACGACGCAGCCGAACTGCTCAAGGACAATGTCTGGCTCGGTACTGTCATGCTGGCGCAAGCCGAGGTGGATGGTTTGGTCTCCGGCGCAGTGCACTCGACTGCCAATACGATTCGTCCAGCTTTGCAGATCATCAAGACAAAGGCAGGTGCAGAGGTCGTCTCCTCGATCTTTTTCATGTGCCTTCCCGACCAGGTCCTGGTGTATGGCGATTGCGCGGTGAATCCCGATCCCAACGCCGAAACGCTCGCCGATATTGCCATTCAAAGCGCTGACTCCGCGGAGCGGTTTGGGATTCCTGCCCGCGTGGCGATGATTAGCTATTCAACTGGCGAGTCAGGCTCAGGCGCTGACGTCGACAAGGTACGCGAAGCGACCCGCATTGCCAAAACCAAGCGGCCCGATTTGTTGCTTGATGGACCCCTCCAGTATGATGCCGCATCAATGGCGGATGTTGCCGCCACCAAAGCGCCCGATAGTCCGGTCGCTGGCCGTGCCACTGTCTTCATTTTTCCCGATCTGAACACAGGAAATACCACCTACAAAGCTGTCCAGCGCAGCGCCAATGTGATCAGCATCGGTCCGATGCTCCAGGGGCTCCGACGCCCCGTGAACGATCTCTCCCGCGGGGCGCTGGTCGAGGACATCGTTTACACCATTGCCATCACCGCCATCCAAGCCGGACAGGAATAATGACGGCACTGTGGCGAATGGTCCTCCAAGGGCCGCAACATCGCAAAAAGTCCAGACGATCGCAAATGATAGTCGCGAGGTCTAACCAACCTAGTAGCGCGGCGCGCGGACCGTTCCCGCTTCAAGTTCATTGCGGCGACGTTGGATCATTTGGTTAGCGATCTCGTGGACCATTTCTTCGATGAGCAGGCGCAGGTGACTCCCACGGCGGAAATCT
>DATDKN010000183.1:0-3512 GCA_036519995.1 Terrimicrobium sp.
GTCCGCAGCGGGCCTCGGCGCAGTCAAATAGCTCCTTCGGCGCCTTCGGATCGGAAAGATCCAGTTCAAGACCTTCGGCGCGGATGTTCCAGGCACGAAGGTCATCGAGAATTTTTTGCGGCTCATCAGGATCGCCTGGAAGTCCTACCGCACGATCGTAGGGGCGATAGTAAGTAATAAAGACATTTGCGCCATCTCGAGCCAGGGCTCGAGCGATCGCGGCACCTATTCCTGCTTGCCGACTGACGCCCGTGATGAGGGCGGAACGACGAATGGGCGGATCCATCCCGATCCCAGCGTCTTACTAACGGAGAAGGCTCAAACCGCCTGCGACTTTCGCTTGTGAATCGTGATGCCGTTTCCGTCAGGATCCGTGATGAGAGCGAAGTCACAAACCGGAGACTCGATATGATCGGCAACAAAGGTCACCCCAGCTTGTTTTAGTTGGGAAACTGCCTCATCTAAATCCGGCACCTCGAACGCCACACTCGGTCCGCTTGCTCCGGATGGCTCCCACGCGTTTGATATGGCGAGCGTCATATTGCCCACCTCATATTCGATCCATTGCTTCCCCGGCATGCCGTCGATTTCATTGTCAATGTCGCCAGGGGAGAGGCCGAGGACGTTCTCATAAAAATTTCTGGCGCGGGGAATGTCTGAGATGGGGTAAGCGACAAACGCGACTTCGGTAATTCTAATCATAGGATCTTGTTAGTTTCTCGGGAACAAACGTCTTCTGAAAGTAGCGATCAAGCAACTCAGTTAATTCGCCGCGCCAGCCGGAATCTGCGAGCGCCGCTGACCTCTCAATTGCCTGATTTGGGCAATTTTTTCGGCACACGGCGTTTCCATTCCACTTCGGCGGATGACTCTCGATCGAATAGGTCCCGTGCGATCGCCTTAAACTCGAGCTCAGATGCGGAGGGGATTGCGTCGCGGGTAGGGAAAATCTGATAGGGAGGCGAATCAGCTGTGCCAAGAAACTGGTAGTCGGCGGACCCTTTGGCCCGGACGCCAAAGGCGATCGAAACCACTTGATCTTTGCCAGGATCGGCTTGGATCTGCCACCGATCATCGATCTCGCTGGTTCGGTTCACGGTGACTTGAAGTTGTGGAGCAGCTCCTGAACGCGGTGCGATTGGTCGCGAGTTTCGGAGCACCAGAACCGACAAAGGAGGCAGCTCGACGGAAAGCTTACCCTCCTGAAGTGCCTCAAAGCGAAGTCCCTCCTTGGTGGATGCAAAGAGCGGTTCCCATTGGTCGGATGTGGAAAGGGTTTGGATCTCAGCTGTTGCACGCTCTGGAGAATTGTTCAAGACAACCAAAATCTCGTTCGGATTGTCTCGGTCGATTCGCGACACAGCGAAGATGCCCGGTTGCTCGGCAGCATAGCGCCTCATCTGAATTCCACCTTGCAAGGCTTGATGTTGCTGTCGGACGGAGATCATGTCCCGAAGGGCTCGAAAGAGCGGATGGTCTTCGTTGAATGCTGGCTCCGCTCCGTTGCCGCCGCCCAGTCTCTTTTCCTCGACGAAATCCGCTACCTTGGAGCCGAACATGTCTTGTCGCGCTGCGGCATCGCCTCCCTTCCCGGTGAATCCCTGTTCGTCTCCATAATAGATGACCGGTATGCCGCGAGTAAAGAGAAGCAGAGCATGAGCGAGGATATCTCGTGCGAGCAAGTCGTCGTCGGAAGCTGCTGGTAGCTCCTTTGCCAGGAGGTAAGCGATTCTGCCGACATCATGGTTGCCTAGGAAGGTGACCAATTCATAAGCGTTCGAGCGCGGCGTGGTATAATAGCCGTCCTTGGCGAAGAACTCCGCAAGCTTACTCGGCGCTGCAACCCCGATGGCAAACTTAAGCGCCGCTGCCGCGAATCCAAAGTCCAAGATCGATGGCATGCTCGCGCGGTGCACAAACTCCGAAAGAAATGCCGGATCCGGATCGTAGACTTCACCGAAGATGAAAAAGTCCTTTCGCGATGATTGCGCGGCTTGTGCTTGCATTGCAGGCACGAAGCGTTTCCAGAACTCGTTGTTGACGTGTTTAGCCGTATCGAGGCGAAAACCAGAAATGGCAAAGTTCGCAATCCAATCGTCGTATATGTCGATCATTCCCTGGACCACCCGAGGTTGTTCTGTGAAGAGATCATCAAGACCAGCGACGTCTCCATACAGCGCGCTCTCGCCGCCGCTTTGTATTTCGCCCCGATTATGATACGCGGTCGGATCATTCAACCATGCCGGGACTTTGATCTCGCGGTCCTTCTCGCTTCGGATCACGGGCGCGACGGGAAATCCACTAGCGTCAACTAGCTTTGGGAAATCGGGACGATCGATGTAGTCGCGGTCCTCGAAAGGATTCCCATTGGCATCCACATACGGCTTCGAAAACTTGTATTGGTAACCGGAGGCGCCATCTTTAGGTTCGATGACGTCCGCGGTATGATTGACGACGATATCGAGGATAATTCCGATTCCGCGTTGGTTCGCTTCGGCAACAAGTTCTTCCAGCTCTGCTTTGGTGCCGAAGTGGGGATCAACTTCCGTAAAATCCAGGATCCAGTATCCATGGTATCCTGTTCTAACTGGCTTTCCCTCTTCGAAGGATTGGACAGCGCGATTGCGGAAAATTGGGGTCATCCAAATGGAGGTGATTCCCAGGTGATGAAGGTAGTCCAATTTAGCTTGGATGCCGGCAAAGTCGCCACCATGGAAGGAATACATCCCCGCGGGGTCGAATCCGCTTTGTGCTACTCCACCAGGGATTCCACCGGCATCGTTCTCCGCTTTGCCATTGGCAAAACGGTCGGGCATGAGAAAATAGATTACTTCTTGCTGGCGCGGTGATCTGGCACTGTGCTGAAAAAAACTCTCCTCGGCGAATGCTCCCGAGGCGAGCAACAGGCATGCGATGCAAAAAAGGCCGCTTCTCATCGGGGTGGTCCTGCGTGCAAATCAAGGCTCCTCTCGAAGATTGTTGAGCAGAGCACGAGAAAAAAGCAATCTAGCGCAGGAGAACTCCGGTAACGAGGGAGAGAACTACGAGAGCAGTAGACCAGCGAATCTTCCTGACCAGGAAGAGCAGTTCGGGCTTTTCCGCCAGCCATTGTGGCGTCTTAAACAGCACATCGCAGACAAGCCCCAGCTGCGCAACCATGCCCTGCGCCCAGTTTGCGTTGTCAGGAACGTAAAACATCCCCACCGGGCGGCGGAGAGCCACCCATTCTTCTGTGTGATTCTCATGCAAGATCCTGACAAGCCGATCTATGGTCAGGCAGTACAGCAGGAGGCAAGCCAGTCCTACCGCGCTTGAGAAGGCGAGGATTCCTTCGAGGGTGGCGGCATTCACGTTAGGTCTTAAACTGAACCACAGAGGACACAGAGATCACAGAGGAAAGGTCATAAAGGATGCGCCTTCGCGCCTCCCTCGCCATTCGGACATTGAAGGTCCTCCACGCCGATTCGTGACCCACGAACAGCCTCAACTAGTCTCCTTGTGGTGAAACTCTG
>DATDKN010000184.1:0-3960 GCA_036519995.1 Terrimicrobium sp.
GTAACGACCCCTGCCGGAGATTTACGCCCTCATGCCACGCACTCGCCTCTGCAAGATTGGAAACAAGCCACTCAACCTTCGTCTGGACATTTCGCCGGAAAGTCCCGTCAAGCTCCTCTTTCCAGAGCCAAAAATTCCGGAGGCAAAGCGCCGTTGGGCGCGTCTGGTTGAAATTCAAGCCGCCGGATTCAATCAACATGACCATCACGGCAATAAATGCACGGGAACGAATCCGGGAGGACTTCTTCGCTACCTTAGCCATTCGAGTTCTCGGACTCCTTTAGGATCTCTCTCGGAAATTAAACAAAGTGGAAGCGGACTTATTGTTAGTTCTTACTTTCAATTTCTGGCGCAGCTGCCTGTCTGTCGAACTTGGACGGTCGTCGAGAATGTGGGCGCTGACGAGGTCCTCCTCGAGTTCGTGAGTTCTCTCGCACTCTTTGGCGTTTCCTGCGGAGGCACCGGCGCCTGGGAAGAAAAGATGCGTCTTCACGTGCCCGATAACTCGTGGTGCGCGGAGTGTCAATGGCGGTCGGGGAAGATGCGCGATTTCGGCCTGAGCGCCGCTTACCGAGCTCCGGCGGGCAGCGGCTTCTCTCTGAAGCGCGTGGCCATCTCCAATCAGGGAACCTGGTCCTCACTCGAGCATCTGCCACTGGCGGCTTTGGAGAACATCGAAACGGGATCCACGCTCTGCTGGCAGATCGAACACAACGGCTCTTGGTATTGGGAAATCAGCGATCTCGCGCACGAGCTGGTTCTGCGCGTTTCCGGTCCAACCTACCGCGATGGGCTTTGGAGCAAGAGGCTGGCCCCTGGCGGGAAGTTCGCCTCCGTGCCGGTAACGTTCACGTACGTTAAGGGCGACCTCCAAACTGCCTTAGGAACGCTTACCCACGCGCGCAGGCTGCTGCGTCGACCTCATCGGGATATGGATACGCTCCCGGTCATTTTTAACGATTACATGAACTGTCTCTGGGGAAATCCTACCACAGAGTCTTTGCTGCCCATCATCGACACGGCCGCCGAAGTGGGTGCGGAGTACTTTGTTGTTGATGCTGGCTGGTACGCTGAGTTGGGCGAAACGTGGTGGGAATCGGTCGGGGCGTGGCAACCGTCAGTAACCCGCTTTCCGGCGGGATTGAGCGAGGTTATTCAATACATCCGTGCCAAAGGCATGATTCCCGGTCTTTGGCTGGAGATCGAAGTTATGGGCATCAATTGCCCCCTTGTGCGTCAGCTTCCGGACAATTGGTTCTTTTTGCGGGACGGAAAACGAGTGATCGATCATGGTCGCTATCAACTCGACTTTCGAAACCCGGAAGTGCGCGCCCATGCGGACGGGATCATCGAACGCCTTCTGCGCGAGTTTGGAATTGGCTATATTAAGATGGATTACAACATCAACGCAGGGCCCGGGACGGACAGGGCTTGCGATTCGCCGGGTGATGGATTGCTCGAGCACAATCGCGCCTATCTGGATTGGATAAAAAGTGTCTTCGAGCGGCATCCTCAATTGATCATCGAGAATTGTTCGAGCGGTGGCTTGCGCATGGATTATGCCCAGCTGGCCATCCACAGCATTCAATCGGTTTCCGACCAGACAGATTTTCGCCTCAATGCGATTATCGCTGCGGCTTGCGCCTCGGCAGTGACCCCGGAACAGGCGGCCATCTGGAGCTATCCGTTAAAAGGAGCCGACGAAGAGGAGACGATCTTTAACATGGTGACCGTGCTTCTCTTGCGGATCCATCAAAGTGGATGCCTTCATGAAATTTCCTCGGCCGCCTTGCAATTGGTCAAAGAGGGCATTGCCGTGTATAAGCGCATTCGACCGGACATTTCTAGAGGCATTCCTTTTTGGCCGCTTGGCCTGCCGCGCTTTGGCGATGGTTGGGCAGCTTTTGGGCTCGATTGTGGAGCCAACGGGTATCTGGCGGTGTGGCGGTTCGAAGGAGAACGCCGCAGCGCAGGCATATTGTTGCCAACCGGCACGAAGAAACAGACCTTCAAATGCATCTACCCCGAGGCGCGGTCTCCCAACTACGCGTGGTCTAATGACAAGCTCGTTATTACGCTTCCTCGGGAGCACTCTGCGCGTGTCTTCGCTTTTCAGAAGCGCCAAGACGTGCGAAGAGGTTTGTAGCGGCGGTATCCCCACCGCCGGACCTCGGCGATGAGGACATGGCCGTTACAAAGGCCTAATTAGAGCCCGCGCAGGCCGGTCAGCAGAAGCTCGGCGTTCGACTTTGTGTGTTGGAGATTGTTTGCCAAAACCTCCATGGCTTCCGCTGCGGGAAGTTCCGAGAGTTGGCGCCGGAGCACGACGATGCGCTCATATTCGTCAGGGTGGTAAAGGAGCTCTTCGCGTCTGGTGCCCGATTTCACGATGTGAATGGCCGGGAAAATGCGCTGCTCAGCAATGGAACGATCCAGATGGACTTCCATGTTGCTGGTGCCCTTGAACTCCTCGAAAATCAAGTCATCCATCCTGCTTTGGGTTTCCACGAGAGCGGTGGCGAGAATGGTGAGGCTGCCTCCTTCCTCCACGTTGCGAGCGGATCCAAAGAATTTTCGCGGCCTGGCGAGCGCCTTCGAATCGACGCCTCCGCTCATGATCCGTCCTTTGTTTGGTTGGAGATTATTGTAGCCACGCGACATGCGAGTGATCGAGTCGAGCAGGATCACGACATCTTTTCTGAGTTCCACGAGGCGCTTGGCGCGCTCCGCGACGGCCTCGCAGACTTGCACGTGGCGGTTGACCTGTTCATCGAATGTCGAGCTGTAGATTTCACAGTCCAGGTCGCGACGCAGATCAGTCACTTCCTCGGGGCGTTCATCCACCAACAGCAGCATCAAGACTATGTCGGGATGATTGGCGCGGATGGCGGTGGCAAGGGCCTTCAGCATGAGCGTCTTTCCAGCTCGCGGCGGAGCCACGATTAACCCGCGCTGGCCCATTCCCAGCGGCGCAATCAGATCCACCGCGCGAGCGCTGATCGAAGGATCCTGAGCCGCTTCCAGAAAGATGCGCCGATTGGGAAAGAGCGGAGTAAGCTTGTCGAAATCCGGTGGTGTTTCCCAGTGCGAGGCGGGGATTCCTTCAATTTCCAAGATTGACTCGGCCACCAGACCGCGCTCGCGCTCTTGCGGAAGCCGGAGCGCGCAACGGAGCATCAAACCTGGTCGGAGGTCGAGCGGCCGAAGCAGAGAGGAAGGAACCTGCACATCATCCGGTCCAGGCTTGAGGCTGAAAGCGGGCCACCGCAGCACTCCGTGATCAGCTGTCAGCTCGAGAAAACCTGTGGCGAGCACGACACCGCCCTGGCTCAGGTGAAATCGCGCCTGATCGAGCACCATGTGGTGGCGGGAACTCTCCACGCGCAAGCGCGTGCCCAGCTCGGCTCCGCGAACAGCGAGTTTTTCCAGGCTCAACCGCTGAAGGTCGTTGAGAAGAAGCGGCTGCGCGACCGCGCTCCTTTCAGGTGGATTTTCAACCGTCTCAGTCATGCAAATAGCGGGAAAGAAGCTCGACCTGAGCGGTCAGAGCATCAAGGGAACCGTCGTTCCAGATGAGGTGATGTGTTTTGGAGATTTTGATTTCGATCGGCATCTGTGAGGCAATGATTTTCTTCGACATTTCGAGGGATAGGGCGTCTCGCGCACAGAGGCGGGCAAGTTGAGTTTCAACGGAACAACCGACAGTGATGGTCCGATCGACCTGTCCTTCCGTGCCTGTCTCGAATAAAAGCGGAATATCCGCTACAAACGGCTTTCCCGCAAGTTTCGCCTCTTGTGCCTCTCCCAGCCAGCGGGCACGAACAACCGGGTGTAAGATCTCTTCCAGTGCTCGCTTCTTGTGAATGTCGCCATAGATGAGTTTTCGAAGAAGCGAGCGATTCGGTCTTCCAGAGGCATAAGCATCAGGGTGGACCCGCTCCGAGATCTGTTCTCTTATGC
>DATDKN010000185.1:0-6458 GCA_036519995.1 Terrimicrobium sp.
GTTTAGAGTAAGTCCCAAGGATGCGATGATGAAAGAGAACTCGCCGATTTGGGCAAGGCCCATGCCGACTCGCAACGAAGTTCGCATATCATTACCGGCGACAAAGCTTCCCAAGGCGCAGGTTAAGACCTTTCCCAAGACTACGACGATGGTGATGATAACTATTGGCAGCGCATATTTCGCGAGGAGGGCGGGCTCGATAAGCATTCCGATGGAGACGAAGAAGACGGCGCTGAAAAGGTCACGCACCGGGTGCATGAGCGTCTCGATCTTGTAAATCTGCCGAGCCTCCGCGATCACTGCTCCAATCAGAAAGGCGCCGAGCGCCACACTATAGCCCAGCTTTACCGTGACCAGTGAGATCCCGAAGCAAAGCCCGACCACGGTAATAAGCAACATCTCGTCGCTTCTGAAGCGGGCGACATAGTCAAGGAGGCGCGGAACGACAATGAGACCGGCGACCAGGAGAATGCCAAGAAAAGAGCTCAGGCTCAAGATCGTCATACCGATCGTTTGCGCTTCAACTTCGCCGGTTCTGGCAAAGCCGGAGAGCAGCGCGATCAATACGATGGCGAGGATGTCTTCAACGATCAAGATGCCGAAGATCAAGCTGGCAAAGCGTTCACGCGTCTTGCCGAGACCTTCGAGCGCTTTTATAATGATGGTTGTGGACGAGATCGAGAGGATCGCACCGAGAAAGACGCTATCCATCGTGTTCCACCCGAAGGCGCGTCCAAGCGCATAGCCAGCCAGAAGCATCAAGAGGATCTCGAGGCTGGCGGCAATGAACGCAGTGGCCCCAACTTGCCGCAGCTTGCGCAAGCTAAATTCAAGCCCGAGCGCGAACATCAGAAAGATGATGCCAAGCTCGGCGAGCGTTTCGATGGCGTGTTCGTCCGCAATCAGGGCAAACGGCGGGGTATGCGGTCCAATGATGACTCCGGCAAGGATATATCCGAGGACGACGGGCTGCTTAAGTTGGCGGAAGATGATCGTGGCCAGAGCCGCCACGCTCATCACAATAGCCAAGTCTTGCAGGAAAGATGTTTGATGCATGTCCGTTCCGTTAGCTGCAGCCCCGAGCCGACATCTCCTCTGGCTGCGTTGGGCCACGATGCCCTCTGCCGGCACGGTACAACCAAATGCCAGGGAATCCTTCGATTATTTGAGCCAGAAGCCCGGCAAATGTCCAATCCGGAGCTTCAAAAAGGCCAGTCCTCTGGAACTATTTCCGAGCCCTCGCTAGAGTGCCATCTTTCGAGGAAAGGAATGCGGTGATGGATCGATGAATTTCAACCGAAAAGACTGGCCAAAGGTGCATCGGAACATCGGTTCGAAGGAGCACGCTCGCTTTATCCCATCGCCCTGAGGAACCGGGAAAAACCATGAGGTCATATGGACACCACGTTACCAAGGTCGGATAGGTCCAGGGCGCCGCATTGAGCTGCCTGAGAAATGCGCTTCCGGGTCTCATTTCCCTGCACGCGGAAAGCGGCACGAAAAACGCCGCTGCACTGCCATGATTCGGAGAGTTCAATAACGCTACTTTTTTCACTTTCGACTCAGGGCTTTGCCGGAGAGCCTCCCGAATCACCAAACCACCCATACTATACCCGATGAGGTTCACCGGGACGTCGAGTTGGCGGAGTTCCGAAGAAAGTGCTTTGGCGAGATCCTCGATCGAGACGCGTCCGCTGTTATCGTATTGCCAAATCGTGCAGGGACCGACTTCTTTGGCGATGCGGCTGCGGAGGCGTTCCCATCGCCGGTGCGAGCCCCAAATCCCATCGATGATTAACGTTTGCGTAGAATTCTTCCGTTTATCGGGTTTGCTTTCAGCGGATGATACAGACAAGCTCGAAACCATCAGAATGGCGCCCGTCAACGCGCAAAGGTTCCTCTGAACGCTCATTCCAATCATTTTCTTGTTGTTGAGAGACTAACGACGTCCGGCATCTATGCATCATTCTCCGTATGCGGCTCGGCTCTTCGATAGCGGCGATTCAACAAATCTCATGTGCAGCTCGGAGATAGTTTCGCCAGGCTCTGTCATTGCGCAAGCGCGCGACAGTTCTATTTTCCGGTAGTTGCGAGTCGGACGTGCATGCGATCGATTGCGGTGAAGCCATGTGGTTGATGAAGTTCCTTCCTCTCCTCTCAAAATTCTGTAAGTATTTTCTCGCGCGTCTTCTGGTCGGCGCGAGGACTGCCTTGGCGAGTCCTCTCAGAGCGCGGCCGGTGTCAACAATGAAGCTAGCCTTCCTATTTCCTGCTACCTTTTTCAGCGTTTGTCTTGCGCTCTGCTCATGCGCATCCGTAAGCGTGAGGGAGGTCATCCCTTTGACCGAACCGCCGGTCTCAGCGCCGCAGACCATCTTTGTCGAGACGTTTGAATTCGAAGACGACATGGTTCGCGTCGGGCGCCAGGGAGAGGAACTCGAGCAATTCAAACGCACGATGCAGCAAGAGATGACCTCGAATCTGCTTGAACGAATTCGCAAATACATCGCCCCGGCGCAGGCAGTCTCCTCTGCGGCCGAGGCGCCACCAGGAAAATCGTGGTTAATCAGCGGCCGATTCACTCGCGTGAACCAAGGAAGCCGGTTCCTACGAGGCGCATTGGGATTCGGCAGCGGCGGCACGAAAATGGATGTAAAGGCGACAGTGTCGGACCTGTCGGGAAAAGCTCCGAAGCGATTTCTCATGATCCAGACAAGTGGCGGGTCTAACGCGATGCCAGGGGCCGTCGTCGGAGTGTTCGCGTGGCCGGCGAGCTTTACAGGAGCGCACGGACTTATTGCCGGGCTCTCCAGTGATTGCCGCCGCACTTCGCGCGAAATCACCAGTGCCTTAGCCCAATATATGAAGAGACACGGCCTGCAGGTCGCGGATGATGTGCCAAAGCCAAAGCCAACAGGCAGCTTGCCCTGGTTGCCGCAGCGAAGAGACGAGGGCTAGTTTTTAGGCCTCGCGCGGCGCTGTTGCGATTTTGGGGCCTCGTGCCCATGTTTCCCGCGTGCGTTGCTTCTACCATCCTGGCTACTCGTACCCGTTGCCGGAGGAGCATCCATTTCCCATGGACAAGTTTTGGCGCGCGGAGCAGATCATCCGCGCTGAGTGCCCAGAAGCGACTATCACCTGGGTTGAGCCTGCTTCAATCCCTCAGCTTAAGCGCGTCCATACCGCGCGGTATTTGACGTCGATCCGGACCGGTGCCTTGCACCGCGAGGCAATGGTTCGTCTTGGGCTGCCAGCATGCGAGGAGTTGCTGACCCGTTCACGACGCGAGACGGCCGGGACCATCGCGGCGATGTGGGCGGCGCTCGAAGATGGTCTAGCTTGCAATTTGGCAGGTGGAACACACCACGCCTTTCCGGATCGCGGGCTTGGCTATTGCGTCCTCAACGATGTCGCCATCTCCATTCGCGACTTGCATGCGGCCCACCCGAAGCGGCGGGTATTTGTAATCGATACCGATGCCCACCAAGGCAATGGCACGAACGAGATTTTTGCCGAGGACGATCGGGTATTCACCTATTCGATTCATGTCGGTAGAAATTATCCCGCAGAAAAAAAGCCGGGCTCTCTGGATGTGGCTTTGCCGCGGCAAGTAAGTGGCGCGGAGTATCTCGCTTGCCTGGAACAGACGCTGCCTGTCGCCTTCGGGTCCTTCGCACCAGATCTTGCCTTTTGGATTTCTGGCTGTGATCCGCACGAAAACGATCGATTTGGCCAGATGAGGCTAAGCGACGCCCATTTGGTCGCTCGCGACCGGCTGGTATTGGATCTCGTGAGAGAGAGTGGCGTTCCTCTTGCCGTTCTCTATGGCGGCGGCTACAACCGCGATCGCCTCCACACCGCCCGCCTGCACGCCAATACGATCAAGCTCGCGGGAAATTACCGGCATTAAAATTCCGTATGGCTCTTCGGGCAAGAGCATCTGCGTCCGATCGTCGGACGGCTCCAAATGGTGCACCAGGCGAAGAGAAACTGCTGTCCGAGCTCTCTCCGGCTTTCGCTGTAGCGTCTGGCATGTGACAGGAACGAAGCTATGAGCGCAAGCTCAGGGCCAGGCACAAGAGCACAAAGCCAATCAGTAAAAGCCATGACCGCAACCCTTGAAAAGAACTCCCATCGATTCCTCGACGCCTTCCAGCCGTTGGCGGGTTATCCGCGTCCCATTTTCCTGTCGCCACATTATCGAAACGTTGAAGATGATCGTGGACACGAGAGCGGCGACAAGTGAAACCGCCGAAGCCCAGCGAACCATCCGCGATGCACCTTCAATGGCGTTCAGCTGCACCGCGTAGTAAACAGACAGAATCACAGACACCGTCATTAAGACGGGCATTACGCGCCCTAAGGTTTTCAGAAGGCCCTGCTCCACGTAGAGGTGATACTTCGTGGGAGGTGCCGGATTACCGGATGCACGAACGCGTAAGACCGAATTCAGCGCGGAAGTAAACCCCCACGACAGTTAGGGTGATAAAGGCGAGAATGTCCATCGATTACCTTAGGGTTCCAAAGAGAAAGTGTCGATCTCTCCCCGCGCTAAAGTAAGCGCAAGCCATGACGAGCTGAAAGCGCTGGCTTCAGGGTCTGATGCCTCGGATAAGGAAATCGCCTATTTATGTACCATCCGTGCCGATAATAGCGAGAAAGCTACTTAGAAGGCCCGAGCAGACCTAAAACCAGCAATGTCTGTCGACTTAGTCTTAGCGAGGCAAAAAAATGCCAGAAATGAACGATTTCGCGCTTGCAAGACGGTTAAAAGCCTGCCAATAAGAGCTTCCGTCGTAAACCCCCTCCCGCATAATGCCCCTCGGGATACCGTCCTGCCGGCGCGCCGAGACTTTGGTTTCCGTCGCGCCGCTGTTCTTGCCGTTTCGCGCATCCACGGCCAGTTACTGGCTGAAATGGAACGGATGTTCGTGTTGCTTGACGCCGCTTACGGGGCGGCGTTCACGGGGTTGTCCGTGAAAAGGTGAAAGCGTCGGACCCGGCACCAAAATCAGCTCGCCGGGTCCTTTATTTATCGCAGGGTGCAGCGCTTTACACCATTTCCGCGATTGCGTCCGGAGTTTTGGCTTTGGCCTCGGCGGGGCTTGCGGCCGTCTCCGACCTTCGCGTCGAACAAACCCTAACGTTAGCTGGAGCGACCTACACGGTGACGCCTGCGCTGAAGATTTCATTCCAGCTTTCCCAAGCCTCGCCTGTAACGGTGATGATCTCGCGGCATCTGGCACGGTATGAACAGTTCAAATGGCCGTATCTCGCGAAGCCGATCATTGTTCGCGAGTTAAACCAAGGAACAATGGGCGTCGGTCCACAGACGATCACGTGGGACGGTCTGGACCAAAACGGTCGAGAGGTCATTGAGGAACAGAACACCTCCACGAAGGAACTCGCGGCCATGAACCTATGGACGACAGCCACACTGGAACAGCTTACACAGAGAAAGCCGGTAAACCTTTTTCAGATCTCTGTAGAGGCCGGTGGTGAGAAGGTGTTCACCAACTTTGAGCGCGCAGTGGGAACGGTGCGCCCGAACCGGATGGTGCGCCCGTTCAAAATGGGCGTAGTCGATCGCGACGGGAGCTTCCTGGTTTCGGATTTCTGGGGCGCGTGCGTTTGGCGCTATTCGCCGCAGTGGGAGGTCCTCGGAAGATTTCCCAGAGATCATGCGCAAGGACAGGGTTTCGAGCCGGAGGAGTGCGATGCCGCAGGAACAGACAGCCTAGGAAACGTCTTTGCGATGAACTTTTCAGGCATCTTCCGATTCGATGCGAATGGCGATCCGACCCCTTGGCCGGTTCAATCTGAATACACTCGATACAAGAATTTTGGCCATGTGCTCGGGAGGAGAGGCCCGAGCACCGATGAACGGTTTCGCGGATTTGCCGTCGGTGACGGGGATAACATCTACCTTAGCCAATACCAGCCGGATGGGCGCATCCTCGTCTTCAACAAAGACGGCCTCCTTTTGCGCACTTTTTCACTGCCCGACGGCCGACGCCCAGGTCCGATCTGGTGGATGGGCAACAATACCATCGCCCTGACCGGTATCGGTTCGAATCCCGAGGGCGTCCTCCTCTACCTGGATGCGACCACGGGCGCGGTGAAACGGCAGCTCGGCAGCGCAAGCGCCCCTCTGAACGATCCCCTGAAAAGCTGGGCCGGACCGGATCGGACCGTCTCTGCCGGCCATACCGAAGGCGATGTCCGTCGTTACGACGCGAATGGCGATCCTGTGCCGTTTAATGCCGCCTTGCCGGCCGTTCCCGATAATCTGCCCCACGAAATTCGGTTCTACGCTCACGAAGTCGGCCTGCCGAGGAACGCGCCCGGTTATCCCCAGCCCGCCGGTGGCTATCTGGTTGCGGGTAACAGCGGCTTTTGGGTCTCCTCCGCGCTTGAGATCAACGATCCTGTCGCGGAAACCGAACTCTCACACTTCG
>DATDKN010000186.1:0-6914 GCA_036519995.1 Terrimicrobium sp.
GTCCCAAATCGGATCAGCGCTGCGAAACCAGATGCCGGGAAAGGGCAGACCATACGCGTTGTCGATGATCAAAGGCACCCCGGCGTTTCGGGCGATGGAAGCCAAGCGATACACCTCCTCATTGGTCACCACGTTTCCAGAAGGATTCGTTGGGCGTGAGACGCAGATCGCGGCCACATCGTCGTCAACGATGATTTGATCGAAATCTACGTGATACTTGAAGCGGTGACCGGAGAGAACCTCCAGACGCGGCTCGACCGCACGCAAGAGACCAGGGCTCAATCCCTGATTCATGTAGCCGATGTACTCTGGGACGAGGGGCAGGAGGATAGCCTTGCGCTTGCCTCCTTGGAATTCACCGGCGAGCAAGTTGAATAAGAAGAAGAACGCGGTCTGGCCACCTCCAGTTATGGCAATGTTTTCCGGTCCGACGCTCCAGCCGAATTCCGCCCGCAGCAGGGCGGCCAAGGCGGCAATGAACTTGGCGTTGCCAATCGGCGGATCGTAGTTCGTCAGCATCCGGTCGAACTCGCCGGAATCCCCGAGGATTGCTGCCATCCGCTCGTGCCAGACTGCCTGCACCTCGGGAATATGCGCCGGATTTCCGCCGCCAAGCATTCGGATCGGCCCATGGGCTCCCGCCATGGCGCGTCCGAGATCGTCCATCAACTCCTGGATTCCGCTGCCGCTGGCGAGACGCTCGCCAAAGAGAGATTTTTCAAACACCCGTGCAATCTAGCGAGCGACGAGCCGGAGCACAGAGCCAATTCTGATGGAGCCGAAGCGTTTTCTTTGAGTCCTGATTGCTATGTGGGTAATTAAGGGTTGTTCAAAACATGCCATTCTCTTCTGAACTAGCGAACCGGATTAAAGACAGGTCTCCGATCCTGGAGAAATTCGATGCTCTCCTCTCTCCACGTTCGGATGCCGAACTCGAGCTGCTTGCCCGTGAATCCGCCGCCATTACCCGGCGCTACTTCGGCCGCACGATGCGCATGTTTGCTCCGCTCTATCTCTCTAACGAATGCATCAATTCCTGCGCCTACTGCGGATTCTCCCGGGAAAATGCCATTCTCCGTGTGACTCTCGAAATTGAAGAGGTCGCGGCTGAGGCGATACATATTTTAAGTCAGGGATTTCGGAATATTCTGCTGGTCGCAGGTGAGCATCCCAAGTTCGTCTCAGGCGATTATCTCAGGCGGTGCATTCGTCGCCTTTCGCCGATGGTCCCGAGTCTAAGTCTTGAGGTCGCACCGATGGAGGTCGCCGATTACGGTCCCCTTGTTCGTGCGGGCTCCGAAGGACTCCTTGTCTATCAGGAGACGTACCATCGTCCGACATATGCGAAAATGCATCTTGCCGGACCCAAGAAGAACTTCGACTGGCGGCTGGACTGCGCCGAACGCGCTTATCAGGCAGGCTTTCGGCGCATTGGAATCGGCGCGCTCTTCGGGCTGTGGCAGTGGCGGGAGGAGGCCGTAGCTCTGGCCGCACATCTTGAATACCTTTTGCGTAAGTGCTGGAAAGCACAGATCACTGTCAGCCTGCCGCGGCTGCGCCCGGCCGCGGGCAATTTCCATCCGACACATCCCCTGCCGGACCGTGAATTCATTCAAGTGCTCTGTGCCCTGCGAATGACCTTTCCGCAAATCGGAATCGTCCTCAGCACGCGCGAGTCCCAAGCCTTGCGCGATACCGTAGCGCCCTTGGGTATTACCATGATGAGCGCCGGCAGTCACACTGAGCCGGGTGGCTACACGGGCCAGGGAAAACGAAACCTGCACCATACAACGCGCGGGCGCCAAGTCGCCGCTGCTGGAGAGCTCGCCGAGGGTCAATTTGCCATTTCAGACGACCGACCACCCGATGTAGTTGCCTCCCGTTTGCGCGAATTGGGCCTCGAACCGGTCTGGAAGGATTGGGATGCCGCCATCTTAAATGCGGCCTAAGCGTGGCCCTTCTTCTGCCACGTCAACGATCTCATGAAAATTGTCCTAAACGGCCGGAATGAATCTGTTAACTCCGAAAATGTTGACGATTTGGTAAATAAACTCGCGCTCGTCCGTGAAGCAATTTTGGTGGAACACAATGGGGTGGCGCTGTTGCGCTCTGAGTGGCCGCAGACTGCACTCTCCGACGGTGACGAGATCGAGATCTTAAACGTGGCCGCAGGCGGATAGAACTGACGGCTGCGACTCCCAGCTTTCGATTGGCCCGGCCAAATCTAGTCTGCGCTTTTCGCCGCCTTCGAATTTCTCATCCGGGAAGTTTTGTAAGTCCAAGAGCGCCACACGCGAAGGCTGGAGAGCCGGCCCGCAGCGTGCATGCGCCGGCGATTTCGGTGCCTTCCACAAAACACTCGCGCGGTGTTATTGGACCGCCATAGACTGCGCCTCAGTTACAGTTCGCATGAATGACCTCGTAATTCGGTCTGCCAAGATGCTGGCGACTGGACTCGAACGCCTGCTGGCTTTCGGGATTCTCCTGGGTGTCGTTGCCTTCGCCTATGAGAGTATCGTCGCGCTGATTCAGATGGAGTGGAGCACGACGGAAACCTTCTACGAGCTGATCTATCGAGCTCTGTTGCTCGTAATTAGTGTGGAACTGATTCGCACTCTCGTCACCCACGACCTTATGGCGGTGTTGGAGCTTCTCGCTTTCGTGGTCGCGCGGAAAATGCTGAAGCCGGAGTTGGCAACCATCGACATTCTCCTGGGCGTCGCCGCCTTCGCGGGGCTTCTCGCTGCCCGCCAGTTCTTCCTTCCACCACTCGCGCCACTACGCAACCAAGCAGACCAACTCAGGTGAACGGCTCTCGCTGCGTCCGTCAGCGTGCAACCTAATCAACAGACCTGCGCGATGCAGGGTTCGAACCTGCGACTTCCTGCGTGTGAAGCAGGCGCTCTACCGCTGAGCTAATCGCGCCAGATGCCTTTCTTTAACTCAAGGGCGCCCGATTTCAAGCTTTCGCGACCAGGTTTAGCGCTGGACCAAGCGCGAAGTGCCGTGCCAAAAACCCCTACGGACATCGAGGGTCCTGGCAACAAGAGCTTACCTCTTGCGCCGTCATAAGATTTCGCCAGCGTTATCCATGGAGATGGCCACGCGGATCGCAGGTGTCGTGTTGGTTTTGTTGGGAGCGGCAACACTGCTCGCCTATACGCTTCAACGAACCCTCATCTACTATCCCTCACATGCGCGATTCGACACTCTGGAGCCCCTGGCCGCACGCGAGGGCCTTCTTCCTTGGCGCAACGCTGATCAAAGTTTCATTGGCTGGCACACCCAAGAGGGTCGAGGATTTCCGATCCTCATCTTGCACGGGAACGCCGGTCATGCTTTTCATCGCAGCGAGGTGGTCTCACGTTTGCGGAAGGCCGGCATCACTTCCCCGATCTATATACTTGAATATCCCGGTTACGGCGCCCGCAAAGGAACTCCGACAGAAAACTCGCTCGTGGCCGCCGCCCTTGAGGCCATCGACCTGCTGCCGCGACGCATCGTTCTCCTAGGTGAATCTCTCGGGAGCGGTGTTGCCTGCCAGGCCGCCGCGCGCAAGAAGGAGTCCGTTGCCGGACTTGTGCTCCTGACCCCTTTTGATTCCCTCATGACAGTCGCGCAAAAGCATTATCCCGTCGTTCCTAGCGGCCTTATTCTTAAGGACCGCTACCAGTCATCACGCGCTCTGCAAGAGTTTCACGGACCGGTCTCCGTGATCATGGCAGATCACGACACTATCATTCCGGTGGAGTCCACCCGCAGACTCTTCGAATCTTACTCGGGACCAAAGAAGCTTTGGCGGCTGTCCGGATCCGGGCACAACGAAGTGCTTTGGGATATTTCCGATATCGATCTGCGCGCGGCCTTCAATTTCGCCGCCGGTGAGTAGGCTAGGCGTGCGCTTAGATGCCAGCTTCAGCAAAAAAGGATAACCGTTTGGCAGCTTTAGCGACGCCGTCGACGAACTCCAAACGACATTCCGCGATGCGTCCGGACTCCCTTGGCGCCGCGCAAGGCGGCTTCGACCGATTCTTCATTGAAAATGGCCGAATAAATGTAAGAGAAGCCTTCGAGCTTAAGCCGGGGAATTTTTTGAGCGATAAAGTGCTCGATTTCCTTCACGTGCGGAAGCTCCTCGGCAGTCATGATAGTAAAAGCATCTCCGACATTCTGCGCGCGCCCGGTGCGCCCAATCCGATGGACGTAATCTTCGGGATGTTGGGGAACATCGTAGTTGATCACGTGGCTCACTCCGGCAACGTCAATGCCTCGGGCTGCAATATCCGTGGCAACCATCACCTCGTAGCGCCCATTCTTGAATCCTTCAAGGGCTTCCACGCGCTCTTGTTGAGTGCGGTTGGAGTGGAGGACAGCCAGGGAGTGATTCTCGGCTCTAAGCTGTCGCGCGATGCGATCAGCTCCCTCCTTGGTTCGGCAAAAAATCAAGACGCTGTCGTACTGCGTCCGTTCGAGAAGTGCCGTCAATAGCTCGAACTTCTGCGCGGCCGCAACCGGATAGAGCGCATGCGTGATTGTCTCCGCCGGGGAACGCCTCACCCCCACTTCCACTTTAACCGGGTTGTGCAGACACCAGGCCGCCAGTCGTTCAATTTCTTCAGGAATTGTCGCCGAGAAGAGAAGTGTTTGCCTCTTCTTAGGACATTCTTCGACAATTCGCCGGACATCGGGCAGAAAGCCCATGTCCAACATGCGATCGACCTCATCGAGAACGAGAAACTCAAGCCGCGAGAGGTTGAGCGCGCCCCGCTGCATGTGATCGAGCAACCTGCCCGGTGTGGCGACGATTACATCAAACCCTCGGCTGAGAGCGTCCTTTTGCCGGCCGTAGCCTACTCCCCCATGGATCAAAGCCACCTCGATATGCATAAATCTGGCAAAGTCGCGGAAGGCCGTCTCCACCTGCATCGCCAGCTCGCGGGTAGGCTCGAGAATTAAACAGCGGGAAACGCCGCTTGGAGAATCCATCAAAGAGAGCAAGGGCAGACCGAACGCCGCAGTCTTTCCCGTCCCTGTCTGCGCGGACGCAATAAGATCTCTTCCCGAAAGAATCAGCGGAATCGCACGAAGCTGAATCGGCGACGGATCAACGTAGCCCATCCTTTGCACCCCGTGAACCAGCCCCTCAGACAAACCAAGATTTTGAAACGACATACCTCCCCTTCCCTTAGCACCTCCTAGATCCGAAAGAAGCCTTTTGCTTCAACGGGCTTCCACGAAGCCAAGGCTGCGACCAGGTCATCCGCGGGTTGAAACTCCCACAGAAAGACTTTTCGCCCTTGATAGGTTCCACCAGACCGCCCATCAGCCGCTAAGTCCACTCGGGTATGTCTGAGACCATGATAAATGCCATCTCCACTTAATTTCACCATCGCCTCCTTGCAGACCCAATAACGAAGAAATGTTAGCTTTCTCTCCGCCTGAGCCACGCTCATAATTCGTGTCGTCTCCTCCGGAGAAAAGAATCTTCTCGCGAGCTCGTCAGCATGCACGGTGCGGCCGGCGGCCTCAACATCGATGCCAATCGCGCCTCGTGAGAACGCCGCGATCGTCCTTCCGCAGGTGTGCGATAGATTGAACTCCGGAGCTCCCTCAACATAAGGCTTGCCGTGTGCCTGGCGCCGCATAGCCACTTGTTCCGGAGGCCGCTGCATGTAAATGCCGGCGAGTCGCCGAAGACCGCCCTGCGCACAACTGTAACTCGACCTTGCCCCCGGGGTCAAAATCCTTTCATAACGCAATAGCTCCGCCGAATCCAAATAACGCTCATAAATAGACGAAGGCTCAATCAACCATAGATGCACCCCATCTACAGGAATTTCTAACTGCTCACCGTGATAATCAATCCACTCCAATTCCAAAAAACGATCCATGCCTAATTATTTGCTTGCACTATGGCATAGGTGTTAGCTAAAGTAAGACACCTTATGGACCTTTCAAAAATCACTACCTCAACTCTTGAGGCACTTGTCAAGCTCACGAAGAAGCGCGACACCATCGTCAAGGAACTCAGGAGAATTGAAGCTGCCATCACGGGTGCCTATTCTGGAAGAAAGTCCGAGCCCTCGACCGGTCGGCGAAGAAGAGGCCGCGGTCGCCGTCGCTCCCTCCCGGCGGCAACTCGAGCAAGGAAGCTTTCCGGAGCTCAAGCGGCCGCCGGCAGACGCGGCGCGCTGAAAGCCCGCATTCTCGCGGCTTTGCGTACTGCCGGTGACAAAGGTGTCGCCGTGAAAGAGCTCTCTGCAAAGCTCGGTGTGAAGAATCAAAATGTTCACGTTTGGTTCAGTAGCACCGGCAAGAAGCTTGGAACGATTCAGCGTATTGGAGCCGGACGCTATCGGCTCAAACCGGGCGCGTAAGCCCGACTTCCCCCCGGAATTCGAGCGGAGCATTTCGCTTCGTGCACCCAGTGTTATAGAAGGCGAGCGCTTCAGCCACCCCATCGGCCCAGCACTTCTCGGCGACGTATCCGTGAGCGCGGCGGACTAGTTCTTTGACCGGTTCGATTGCGTTGGCGGGGCACGCTGTATTCTTAGCGTATGTGCCATCAAGCATGGCGAGGTCATTGAAGTGATCGCCGGCCGCGAGCACATCCTGCATGGCAATTGCTTCCAAGCGACACAACTCTCCCAATGCTGAGCCCTTATGATAGTCCCGATGACAGAAGCGGAGGTAGATGCTGTTTCGTTGAAAGCTAAAATCTGGCCATCGTTTGGCGGCGTCCTCGATCTGGCCAGCGACAATTTCCATTTCGTCTTCTGAATTGGTCACCAAGCCGGCGGGAAGCTTCTCTTCGTAGAGAATCGTAATGTAATCTGATTCTTGGGCGAGTTGCTCAACCACGGCAAACATTTCGAGGGCACCTCTAAAGAGCTCGGCGTGCCGCTGACGCGAGA
>DATDKN010000187.1:0-2194 GCA_036519995.1 Terrimicrobium sp.
ATGCCTGTGGATGTTCTTATCCGATATCGGGCATCTGCCCCGATGCCAGATAATAATTACGAAGAGACTCTCCATCAGTTTGAGCGCCGTATTGGTCTTGGCCCTGCTGGGCCAAGTGTTGTTTCGGCGCATGGATGTGGCGTCAGTCGCGCCTTCAGCACCCAGGTTTTGGAACTTGCGTATTTCTCGAGCGTTATCCATCAACTCTCAACAAGCAACTCCTGGACGCCGAAAGCCTTGGCGAAGGAGACATCAACTACCCGTTATGGCTGAATCAGGAAATTCCGTTTGGTTCTTCGAGCCGGTCCTGAACCTTTTCGGCCGGCAGATTTCGCCTGCGGGCATTACAGCCTTTGTTGTCTGCCTGGTGGCGGGTCTGGTCTTTTCCTCGTTCTTGCAGAGCGGCTTCATGCGCCGTCAGCTCAGTCGTCTCGGCCTGGACAAAGGACTTGTGGCCATCCTTACAGCTAGCATCGGTCTCGTAGCATTTCTCGCGTTCGTCGTACTGGGGTTGAATCTCGCCGGCTTGGCCATCGCTTGGGATGCGAAAGTTCCTGCGCTCGGTCTAAGCCTTATCCAGATCTTCCAACTCATCGCACTGATTGCGATCGTTTTCTGGTTCGCCTCGGCGGCGAAGCGGTTCCTTTTCAACCGGTTCCTGAGCAAGAGCGGCCTGGATCGTTCGCTGCAATACACCATCGCGCAGATATGTGGTTATTTGGTGTTGACCATTGGCATTCTTGTCGCGCTGCAAAGCGCAGGGTTGAATCTGTCGGCCCTGGCAGTCTTCGCGGGCGCGGTCGGCGTCGGGATCGGCTTCGGATTGCAAAACATCACCCGTAATTTCATCAGCGGACTGGTGGTGCTCGCGGAACGTCCCATCAAGATCGGCGACCGGATCGAAGTCGGCACCGTGACCGGCCAGGTTAAAGACATCCGCGCCCGGAGCACCACCATCCTGACCAACGACAACATCGCGATTATCGTGCCCAACTCCGACTTTATCGAAAAGCCGGTGATCAACTGGAGCCATGGTGACCCGCGCGTGCGCTTTCGCATCCGGGTCGGCATCTCGGTCGATAGCGATGTCCCGAAAGCGTGCAAGATCCTGACCGAAATTGCCCGAGCGCATCCCGCAGCGCTCAAAGATCCGGAGCCGTCGGTCGTCTTCGACAAGTTTAGCGATTCCACCTTTGAGCTGGAGCTGGTCGTCTGGAGTCTCGAGATGAGCTATCGCCCGCGTGCCTTTCGAAGTGATCTGAACTTCGAAATCGAGCGCCGCTTCCGCGAGGAAGGTATCGGCTGGCCGAGGTCGCGACGCGACGTTCGCCTGAACGTTCCCGAGACACTTCGAATCGAACGCAGGGAGGACAGCCAGGGAGAAGCGCAGGATGAGCGCAAAGAGACGTGAAGGCTAACCACAGAGAACACAGAGAACATAGAGTTTCTGAATGATAAAGAGACTACTGAGGCTGTTATCGGGTCAGCGATTTGCGTGCGCAAAGGGCTCGGACCGACTTGCTCGAATCGGCGGAGACGGGTGTGCTCCCCCGCGACTTTTGCGCATTGAGGGAAGAAAGGGAGGTGCGGAACGACGGGGCTCCAGCCGGAATCCGTCAGCTATCAGCAATCAACTCCTGGCCGCCGTAGCTGTCAGCGTAGGAGGCATCAACCCATGTTCTTCTGGGTTCCTCTGAGTGTTGCCCCGGGGCTATTGATGAAATCGCGCCGTTGACGCTTGGTTGCCAGACGTTGGCAAACTTTCCGCCGAATAGGTGCCTGTTCTCTCAAACGCATGTGCGCCTAAGCCTTGGCAAAGAGCGAGCTCATGTTAGCCTAGTGCCCTAAGCAGCCAACACCCTGCTGATGGACGATTCTTTCCTATGAAAATGACCACGTTCGCACTTGCTTTCGCTCTCGCAATGGGCTTCTCGGCCTTCGCCGCAGATGAAATCGCCGAGCTCCGTCTTGAAGGAGTCATTCAACAGCTGCCTGCTGGCCGGCTTTTTGGGGTCTGGATGATCTCTCAGAAAGCGGTTATCGTCACCGAAGCCACCAAGCTTGAGGAGGAGGACGGCCCGTTTAGAGTTGGCGCCAAGGTTGACGTCGAAGGATTCGCTCAACCCGACGGGAGCATCATGGCCACAAACATTGAAACCGATGAGTGAAAGCGGCCATGCTGGCGACGGATGGC
>DATDKN010000188.1:0-2886 GCA_036519995.1 Terrimicrobium sp.
CGCCACATCAGAAACGCGAATAGCATAAACAAAACAGCACCACCAATGCTCACCCATTGCCTCGGTAGTAACCCCAAAGCACTTCCAAAACTGACGGCAACGACGCTTTGAATGACGAATGCCATGGCTACACCGATAAAAATCGCCAATGGGTGTTTTCGAGTCGCCAAAAGCAGAGTTGCAAAAGCTGTCTTGTCTGGTAGCTCAGCAACAAAGATCAAAGCCAAGGTCGATAGAAAGAGTTTCCAATCAATTTGAACCGCCATACAAAGAGCCGCCCGTTTCGGTGAAGACTAATTGAATTCAAACCTGCAATGCTCCCAGCGTCGACCAGTGCTACTTGGTGCGCAGCTCGATCAGCTGCTCGAAAAAGAGCCGGAGCGGCGGCAGGTGCGCAAACAGGGCTTGGAACGCATAGCGGTCCATCGCCAAGACGTTGACTCGGGTCACGGTGCGGACCGTCGCCGACCGTGGCATCTGCCTGACCAGTCCCATCTCTCCGAAGCATTCACCACGCCTGAGCTGGGCGAGCGGCATATCGCCTCGACCTGGAACATCTCGCGTGATCTCGACCTCGCCGTCAAGGATGATATACAGTGAGTCACCCCAGTCGCCCTCGCGGAAGATGGTCTCATTCGGCTCGAAGTGCTCCCGTCGGATCGCGAGAGGCTTCTCGGTTGTGAGCTGGACGATGTCGGGCGGCAGGATCAGATCGAGGGTCCAATCCGTGGCAACTCGGATCTTTCGGTCGAGCCCGGGGAGCTTCATGAGGTACATCGTCCGCCAGAGCCACCACGCGAGGAACCCTGAGACCTGCACCCCAAGGATCTCGCCCACTGCGGAACGATGCCCGAGTGACGCCATCTTGCCGAGCGCTGTGAACGCGAACCTCGTCTTCGCCGCGCCTCGCAAAGTGGCCACCAGGTTTTCCGCAAGGCGCCGCGCCTGTCGGATGGCGTGTTGGGCCGTCGGTGGGCACGGCTCCCCGCTCTCCCCGTCAATGACAAAGGCGCAGTCGCCCACGGCCCACACCCCAGGGGAGTCCGGGACTGCCAGGTGGCTATCGACGACGATCCGGCCGCGCTCCTTCTTCACGGGCAGAGATGCAACCAGGGGATTCGGCACAGAGGAGACCGTGCTCACGAGTGTCCGCGTGGCGATGCGTTCCCCGCCCTCGAGCAGCGCAGCCTCGGCTGTGGCCCCGGCCAAGCGCGTGCGCAGCCGGACCTCCACGCCGCGCTTGCTCAGTAGGCGCTGAGCAAACTCGGCGAGCGACCGCGGAAGCTCCGGGAAGATGAGTTCGCCTGCGTGCACGAGAATGACACGGATGTCGGCAGCATCGAGGTGGCGGAAGTTCCGCGCGACGGCGCGAACGAAATCGTTCAATTCGGCCACAACCTCGACGCCAGAGAAGCCACCGCCCGCGACGACGAACGTCAGGAGGGCGCGACGCACCTGAGGATCGGGCTCGATGTCCGCCTCCTCCAGGGTGTGGATGACACGGTTGCGCAGGGTGAGCGCATCCCCCAAGTATTTGAACGGGAGCGCGTGCTCTGCAAGCCCGGGCAGGTCAGCGAGGCTCGTGATGTTGCCTAGAGCGATGACGAGGTGGTCGTACTCGAGCTCACAAGGCCGCGTACCGAGGCCGGCGGCAGTGAGAACGTGCCTGCGTTGGATGTCGACCTTTTCGATCGGGCGGGTGTAGAGATTCGTGTTTGGACACAGACGTCGAATTGGGGCGATCGTGTCCACGAGGCCAATGCTGCCAGAAATCACTTCCGGGAGCATTGGCTGAAAGACCATGTAGTTCTCTCGGTTAACCAGCGTGAGCTCGACGGCCCCACGTCGGAGGTCATGCCGGAGGAGCCGTTCCAGGGTCAGTGCCGTGTACACCCCACCGAAGCCGCCGCCCAAAATGAGGATCCGTGTCGGTCCTGGGCTCATCCTCATCTCTCCGCGATCACCAAGCTTGACTGGCGGTATCTGCTCGGCTGCGTACTTCCCGGACGATTTCCTCGAGAGCGTGGTGGCCGGCGCCATCCTCGCTAACGGCGCCAGCGGAGTAGATCTCGGCCATGGGAATCGGAAGTTCACGCGCCCCTGCATGCGGCATCCCTTTGGGGACCTGCCCTCAGGTCTCGCTTCCACTTATCCGAAAAGGCTACCCGCCATCCCTTAGAAATCGCCTTCGTGGAAGTCATTGGCTTCCTTCTTTTAAGAGCTCTTCAATAAATCCAGGGCAGTTTATGATTTCAATCTTTTCGAACGGCATCCTTCTCAACATCTCCACGCCATGTTTATCTACAAACCTGAGTTCGGAAAAATCCAGGAGTAGCTTCTTGTTTTTCTTTAGACACTCCAAAATCTTTTCCTCCAAGATTGAAACCCATTCAGATCCTATCCTTCCCTCAAGCTTCAGCTTGACGCCAGAGGGATTCTCGTACACCTTGCTGATTCGAAGCACAGATGCTCTTCCTTCCCGTTTCGGCAAATGTTGGGATTCCTTTTTTACGTCTAGGAACACGTGCCTGAGTTAATAAAGGGTTGGAGCGGCGCTGCGGCTGAGTGGGCGACCGCGAGCGAGCTCGGATATGCAGCTAGTAACTGGGTCGCGATTGGGGCTCTATCTCGCTGTGCTCTACCAAGAAGACGCTTGAGGGCCAAGGCCACAAGAAGATAAGCGTCCCTCTTCTCCGCACAAACTTCAAATGCCGCGTCGCTCAATGCGACGACGAGATCGCCGATTGTGCTACTGAATTTCTCCACATTGCGATTCATCGTCATAAGCCGACCTCCTTGTTCTGGGTGCGCCATCACCTCTTCCTTCGCGCGCTTGAAGTCCGCTGGCGGACTTTGGCCTAAGTCGATACGATTCCGGTTGAGTTC
>DATDKN010000189.1:0-3447 GCA_036519995.1 Terrimicrobium sp.
AAAGTGATAAAGATCTGGCCGCCAGGAAGAGCAAACGCGTTGACCGTCTGCGGGTCAGCCAGAAGGTGAAACTGGAAGTAGTAGGGGGTTTGATTGATCTCGGGGTTCGCCTGAGCGAGTTTTTCTCCGATGCTTGTGACGACATTTTGATAGCGTTCGTCCGGATACAAACCGCCATGCTGCCGAGCCATCTCGGGTGCAGAGTTCAAGCCGAGCGCTATCTCCTCCTTCGGGCTCAAGGCGACTCGCTGGACACGCCCGGTGACAGGATTCTGGAACTTCTCGGTTCCGACGTAGTAGCTGATAATTGCGCCAAGGGCGAGGATGATCCCGATGAGCAATCGACCCCCGCAACCCGGCTGACCTCTGGAGATTCGATATGCCATACTTCTGGAGTAACGAGTAGCGGCGGGCCTCTTCTCTGTCGCAGATTAAAGCACTTGGCAGAGGACGGCTAAAGGATTTTTTCCAGCAACGGGCGCAATACCTGCTGTGGCGAAAAGGTGACGTCGGCCAATGCCTGCGCCGCCCGCGCGTGGGTGTCATACTCGTTCTCGATGCTAGAGATCGCCCGAGCACAATCCTCTACATCATGGAAGAGCAACATGCCGGGTCCAGGCGCCATCGCCTCCGTCCAACCGGTATCTTGAAAGACGACTGGTCTGCCAAGCGCCAAGTAAACGACGCTGCGGTCGCTCATCCAACCGGCCCGCGAGACGACATAGCCTTCCTTGGCGATGCCAATCTCGCCGCGACTTTGCGCGATAAACCGCAAATATGACGAGACGGACTTGCAAACCTCAGACGCTCGGATGATCTGCCAGCCCGCCTCGCGAAAAGCGATGTAATCGTCGCAGCCAGGTGGCAAGTCGGTCGCGATGACGCAGGGTTTTTCAAGATGTTGAGGAAGTAGTCGCATCGACATCAGGCTTTCGCGCTTTCCGGCGTACCTTCGGCCGTTCCATTCCATTTCATTGTAGCCATACCAGTGCGCCACCGTCGTCCAGGCGGATCCGCGGGAATCATCGGGGAACGTGCCCAATTTTTGACGCCAAAAACTTGCCACGACGGGCGGCAGAACCGAAATCCACTCCCGCTCGAGCTTGGGAACAAGAGCCTCCGGCGAGTTCATCGCTGTTCCCACGGTGAGAAACACATCGTGGCCATCCAGATTCATGTCGCTCTTGAAAACCTCGACCCACAGCTGGGTAAAAGCGGGATCGACATCGAGATAGGCCTTGACAGTCCGCCGTCCGAACAGATCAAGCGCTTTGAATTGGCCCGAGTAGTTGACAAAGAGATCGGCGGCCGAGGCGAATTCGCGAAAAGATTCCAAGCTCGCCGACTGCTCGTCGATCAACAGACATTCTCGCCCGTGGAAGTCGAATTCTTGGACTAGAGCCCTCCAAAACTCCTCCTGCGGGCTAGCCAGACCGGCCGCGGCTGGGGGACTGAGTTCAGCCGAGGAGATCGCGTCCACGATCCAAACTTCACATCCCAGCTCGCGCAGGCCGAGTGCCCAATGCATGATCGAGCAGATATGGCCTGCGGAGGCATTATGCCAGCGGGCAAACACAACACCCACCACAACTTTTGGCATCCCATTCACTTCAGTACCTTCTGTACATCACCAGCGATAGCGAAAGGAGAATTCCTGGTCAAAGATTCCCCTCGGATGGATCCGGGGCCGAGAGTGGCTGTGTGGCGAGCGCGTCCTTACGGTCGACGGATCTCCGGTGGTGGACCACCTAGTCGCGCCCTGGATTGTGCCATCTCCAAGGGCACGAGGTGTGCGAATTCGGAGATTATCACGCTGATTGGGCGATCTGCGGGAACACCGCGACAACCCGAGCTGTCTTACTGCACTGTAAGAAATCACACGCCGGGATCGGACGAGTTGTAGTGGCGGGGGCGCCTCTATAGTCTTCAGATTGATTTGCAGCGAAGTATTGTTAGCTAAGACGTCCGCGCATCTGATCTAGGGATCGTGCTCCACGCGGAGCTGCCGAGG
Source organism: Terrimicrobium sp. (assembly GCA_036519995.1). Taxonomy (GTDB): domain Bacteria; phylum Verrucomicrobiota; class Verrucomicrobiia; order Chthoniobacterales; family Terrimicrobiaceae; genus DASTFP01. The sequence continues at coordinate 2,012 of DATDKN010000189.1, forward strand.
ATGCTCCAACTCGATCTGCGGGATGTTTCGGAAGAGCGTGACCGTTCCTTCGAGAACCACAAATTTGCCGGTCAGCTCCGACTTCAAGCCGCTCGGAAAACGCTCCGAAAAGCGATGGAGAAACTTTTCCCGCACAATGCCGACGAAACCATCGCGGTCAGGGTTGCCGCTGAAGTTGATGAATGTCATGCGACCGGAAAGTCTCCCGATACGGGATACGCGCCCACGAACTTTGAGATGCCTGCCGGCGTTCGCAAGGAGCCTTTCGTGGTCGGTTGCCTCGACGACTGCGGCGACAGGGTCGTTCATCCGGGAGCTCGCGATTCCCCAAGCTCCGCGCTTCTTTTCCCTCGCCTCCCGCTCAACCATTCTGAGATGGGCAGAGAACTCGCTCGTACTTCTTCCATCCGGGTGATCAGAGACAGCTTTCGCACCATGTCGTATGATCGCTAATCCCTCAGCAACCAGGAGGGTCGAGAGGTCGTCACCGTTGGCCGTCTGGACGAAAGCGCGGATGGCAGGATTGCCGCTATCGAGATCCACTGGCTGCCACCGCGTATAAACGACGAACGGGTCACGCAGCTGGGCCCTTGTAAAGGCGCTCGCCAGATAGGCCACTCTCAGCCCCGAAGTCTCTGCTGTTTCCTCCAGCCCAAAATAGCGCGACTGCACGGCCCGGCGAGCGCGCGAGTCGGGATTGCGCTCCACACAGTCGACGAAGTATAGCCGGAAGATGTAGCGCTTACCGTCCCGTAAAATCTCGATGCTGTCGCCGTCGCTGTGTGAGCCCTCGTGGTATTCGCAGCCGGTCAGTTTCTCCCAGCCACGAGCAAACAATGGCGAAACGACGAGTGCCCAGACGAGCGCGAAGGCCAGTCGCCGCATCTTAAGTGCAAGGGCGCGAGAGGGAGAGTTCGACAGCTCTAGGCCAGATCTCGCTGATATTTCCCTCGCGCCGAATCGTGACCTCCGGCAAGCCATCGTGCTCCGTGGGACCGTTGTTAATGATCGCGTAGGGGACGCCGCGCCGCGCCGCAGCAAGTGGAACCGCTGCGGCAGGATAGACGGAAAGAGTTGAACCAAGCGCAACCAATGCGTCGCAACTCATCGCCGCGATCTCGGCGGCCGCCAAAGTCTTCGCGTCAAGGTCCTGTCCAAAACTGATGGTTGCCGACTTAAGCCATCCCGCACAATGCGGACATCGCGGAGGCCGTGTCGTCGCGGCGAAGGCATCAAACAGGGGCTGCGGCTCAAAACGCTTCTTGCAGGTAAGGCATTCAATCCACCGATTGGTCCCATGTAATTCGATGACGAGCTCTTCGGAAAGCCCCGCCTTCTGATGCAGCCCGTCAATATTTTGGGTGACGACCGCCAGCAGTTTTCCAGCCTTCTGGAGGTTAACGATGGCGCGGTGCGCGACATTCGGTTCCGCGTCC
>DATDKN010000190.1:0-7274 GCA_036519995.1 Terrimicrobium sp.
TTCGGACAACGAGGATACGATTTTCGACCTGCCTACCTCGAGCTGCTCAAGAAGACATTGGACTCGCCACTCGAAGCTCTCGATTTCATCAGCGACTCTGCCGGCGCCACCAAGCACATTAACGGCTGGATCGCCGAACAGACGAGAGAACGAATCCGCGATTTGATCCCACCGAATGCACTCAACAAGGAGACACGTCTGGTGCTCGCCAATGCGGTCTATCTCAAGGCTCCCTGGAAAGAGGAATTCAAACAGAACCAGACTGTCCCAGCCGCATTTCATTTTGCCGACGGTTCAAGTGCGGATGTGCCGACGATGAGACGCCAGGATGCCTTTGGTTACGCTAAGCATGACGGGTTTGTCGCCGTCGCACTTCCATACACAGGTGGCGATCTCCAGTTTCTCGTGATCTTGCCAGACACCGCGGTGGGACTCCCAAAACTCGAAAGCAAATTGACTCCGGATCTGCTGGCGGAATGCGCGCGCCTGAAGCCCGAGGAGATTGTTCTCTATTTGCCCAAATGGAGGTTGGAGCCGCCTCTCTTCGCGTTGAGGAAAACCTTCGAAGCGTTTGGCATGGAAAGCGCCTTTGACGTCCCGCAAGGAAGCGCGAATTTCAACGGGATCGCGCCGCGGCGACCGAATGATTATCTCTACATATCCAACGTCTTTCACAAAACCTTTGTGGAGATTGATGAGAAGGGAACAGAAGCAGCCGCCGCGACTGCAGTTGTCATGATGCGGGCGACCGCCCACCTGGAAGAAAAGCCAAAACCTGTCGAGGTTCGCGTTGACCGGCCATTCCTCTTTGCCATTCAGCATCGTCCGAGCGGAGCTTGCCTTTTTATTGGACGCATCATGGATCCGAGATAGCGATACTCGACTGCCCTGGCCTCGGCGGGCTGTTCTGGTCAGGCGGAGGGTTTTCGTTTGCCATGCCAGCAGACGCACTTAACGTGGCTACATGGAAACCGTTTGGCCGGTCCTCTCGCACCCGTTCACTTGGGGGCTTGGGCTCGGCCTTTTGATCGCTGCCTTTGTCCTGAAGAGCGCTTTGTCGACCAAGGCCAACTTGAATCGGGAGATCGGGCGTTTGAAAGACGAACACGATCAGCTGCAAAAGCACCTCAACACGCATCTGAAGATCACCGCCTCGGGAAATGATCGTCTAGAGAAGGACCTCTCGTCTCTAAAGGAACAAAATGAAAACCTTAGAGTGAATATCGCGGCTCTCCAGCAAAGACCTGGCCGCGCGGAAGCGCGCCAACTGCAGATCTTGGAAACGGCCGTGGCGCGTATGCGTGAGCAGGCGCCTGGGTTTGCCCAGGCTTGGGAACTGGCGGTGCGTCAGGCGACCGCGGACCAAGACGCGGCCGAGAGCGGCTTTACCAAACTTATCCGTAAAGTGCTCCCCAGCTCTCCTTCGGGCGGGGAGAACCTGGCCCTGCCGCAGTCCCCAGAGAAGGCGCCAGGTCCCTGAACGTCCTCCGGACGCGCATGCTACGGGCAGCGAACGGATGACGCGCCCTCTCCATGAGTAATTCCCCTCTTGCCAGTGGTGTAGTCTGTGGAGCTCTTCTGCCACACGCGCCTATTCTGATTCCCGGCGTCGGCGGCCCTCGCCACGACGACGTCGCCACGACTATGTCCGCGATGCGTAAAGCCGCGCGATCAATCATCGCTGCAGCTGCTGATACATTGGTCGTAATTTCTCCGCATTCGCCGCGCATGTCCAAACCGGTAGGTATCTGGCGCGGCGAGCGTCTGCGGGGATCGCTCCGGGCGTTTCGCGTTCCGCACCTGGCCGTCGATCTACCCGCCGACTTAATGCTTGCTGACATAGTCGCAACTCTGTGCACTCGCCGCGGACTGGATATAGTTTCAATCGCGGAATCCTCGCTCGACCATGGAGCGACCGTGCCTCTCTGGTTTATTGCGGAAGCGGGTTGGAATCGCCCAACTACAGTCCTGGCTGTAGACTGCGCGGACCGGGACACTCTCGTGGCACTTGGCGAAACGATTGCCGAAGCTGCGGCATCCACGCGTCGACGAGTTGCTCTGATCGCCAGCGGAGACATGAGCCATCGGCTGACATCCGGCGCCCCACTCGGCTACGACCCGCGCGGACGGGAATTTGACTGCTGGCTCGTGGATATCTTGAAGCGGGGCGCATACCGCGACCTTTTACAACTGGATCCCCACCTAGAGGGGTCGGCGGGGCAAGATGTGATTGCGCCGTTGCTTGTCGTTCTCGCCGCCCTCCGGTTTTCCGCAGCCGGGGGTGAGCTCTGTAGCTATGAAGCGCCGTTTGGCGTCGGCTACGGCGTGGCTATATTGTCTCGGGACAGAACGATCGAGTTTCCAAGGATAGACTAAGATGGCTGCGTTTGTGACTGAATCCAACTATCCGGGTCGATGGTGGCATCCCCTTCCTGACGGACGCTTGGAATGCCGGCTCTGTCCGCGTTTTTGCAAGCTGAACGAGGGCCAGCGTGGTTTCTGCTTTGTTCGAAAGCGCTTGGATAACCAAATCGTCCTGACTACCTATGGCCGCAGTAGCGGATTCTGCATCGATCCCATCGAAAAAAAACCGCTCAACCATTTCTTGCCCGGAACAAGCGTGCTCTCCTTTGGAACAGCCGGTTGCAATCTCGGCTGCCGTTTTTGCCAGAACTGGGACATCAGCAAAGCGCGCGAATGGGATAAGTTGGCCGACGCCGCCTCCCCAGAAGACATCGCCCGTGAAGCTCGGAGGCTTCGCTGCCGCTCGGTCGCATTTACCTATAATGATCCGGTCATTTTTGCAGAATACGCGATCGACGTCGCGCAAGCATGCCGTGAGCAGGGAGTCAGAACGGTAGCCGTCACCGCAGGGTATATCACCCCCGAAGCTCGCACCGACTTCTACCAATACATGGACGCCGCGAATGTGGATCTCAAAGCCTTCTCAGATGATTTTTACCACCGACTTTGCTTCGCCAGCCTTGCACCGGTGCTCGAGACGTTGAAATTTTTGAAGGAGACGAACGTCTGGTTTGAAGTGACCACACTGCTCATTCCGGATGAAAATGACAGCGACGCCGAGATTCATTGCGCCGCGGAGTGGTTCGCGGAAAACCTCGGACCCGACGTGCCGTGGCACTTCACGGCCTTCCATCCCGATTTCAAAATGCTCAACAAGCCGCGCACTCCCCAAAAAACATTGGACCGCGCGCGGCAAATAGCCCTCTCCAAGGGCTTGCACTATGTCTATACGGGCAACGTCCATGATCCCGGCGGCAGCAGCACCTGGTGCCCAGGGTGCGGCAAACTTCTCATCGAACGCGACTGGTATGAGCTGGGTGAGTGGAACCTGATCGATAATCGATGCGGATACTGTGGTGCTTACATCCCCGGGCATTTCGAGCGTCGGCCGGGAAGCTGGGGCGCAACTCGCCGGGCGGTCCGTCTCTCATGCTGAGAGAGCGACCGGTGCCTGGCGCACTTAGCATCACCGACTGCCTAAGCTGTCAGGACCCGCGGGCGGCTTTCTTGCGTTGATTCGACTGTTTCGGCCTCGCCTGACGCCCCTTCGAGGCCGCTGAAACTGCACGCCGAGTTTCTTCGGCATGGATCTCAGCCTCAGTTTCAACTTCGTTTTTCGGTAGTTTGAACCCGGTTGGCTTCATAGCAATTCGTACCCTACGAGCGTCGATCCAAGCGTCAAGGACGAGGCGCCTAAAGAACCGCAAAAGTCCGCTTCCGCCCTCTTCTTAATCAACATCAGAGCTATCGAAGCGAATCGAGCAGTTGCTGATACTTTATGCGGTCGGGATGATTTGGAGCAAGCGTGCGGCGTGCGCCGGCGATCAATTGGAAGGCGAGGCGTCGCGCGGCAATTTCCTGGCGTTGGCTTTTCCGAAGCACAGAATACTCGAAGAGCACGCGCAAGGTTTCCGGATGACTTGAACCCAATGAGCTTTCCAGTCCCGCCAGCGATTTCTGATAGAGGGACTCTGCCGCGGAAAGATTTTCGCTGTCGCGCATGACATCCGCGAGAGTTGCCATATTCCCGAAGGTATCCGGGTGTTGCGGTCCGAGAACGCGCTCCCGCGCGGCAAGTCCAGTTCGGGCCAACGCTTCGGCTTCGGGGAGCTTGCCTGCTTTGCGCAGGGTTTGAGCGAGATTTTCCATGACGGCGAGGGTATCGGGATGGTCGTCGCCCAAGGCCTGGCGTCGGGCATCCATGCAGCGACGAAAGAGATATTCGGCCTCGGCATAGCTACCCGTTTCCAGCTGGAATGCCGCGTAGTTGTTGAGGGCCAGGAGGGTCTCCGGATGGTCAGGGCCTTGGACACGCTCGCGAACCTGCAAGCAACGTCGATAAATGGATTCTGCCGCCCAAGGGTCACCTTTGCGCAAGAGGAGGTTTGCCAGGTTGCCTTGCCCGGCGAGGGTGGCTGGATCTTCAGGTCCGAGCTGGGCCTCGAGCGTGTCGACGAGTTGACGGTAGAGAGGCTCGGCCGCAACATAGTCCCCCTTGTCTGAGAGCAAATTGGCAAGATTGTTCAGACACTTAAGGGTGTCGGGACTTTCCGGTCCAGCTGTCCGGCGCATCGATTCCCAGGCGCGGCGTGCATATGGTTCGGCCTCCGCAAAGTTTCCCCTGGCCTTGAGGACAAGAGCCAGGTTGTTCAGGCTCGCCAAGGTGTGCGGATGGTCAGGCCCCAACGTCCGCTCTCGGGCTTCCAACGCTTGCAGATGGTGAGTCTCAGCCTCGACATTCTCTCCGCGCTCGTGGAGCAAATTGGCCAGATTGTTCATCGCCGCGAGAGTGTCCATATGGTCGGGACCCAACGCTCGTTGACGCTCGGCCAGGCATTTGCGAAAGAGTTCTTCAGCAGCTTTGTACTCTCCCTTGTCTTGAAGTGCCAGCGCCTCGCGCTCCATCGATTCGGCGCTTTGAGAAACCGCAGCTGGTGGTAGGGCGTGCAACCGCCTCTCGAACCCAACAACGAAAATTACGATGCCGAAAACAGTCCCAAGAACCAGCAGAGAAAGAGCCGAGAGGCGCCATACTGTCTGGCGGTTCCCCCGTGACTGGTTGGAAGTCTTTTTAAATAGATCGATCGCTTAGCTTAGCAGAGCATACGAGTTGTCCAGCCAGGACCGATTTACAAGGGCGCTAAGACCTGGAGCACTCGTGCGGGAGGCGCCATTCCCTCGCGGAGTAATCTCGGTCCAAAGTAGCTTTCCTCCGGTTTGCGCGCCGGCAAGATGAACGATAACCTCTTCATCGAACGCATGCAACCTATCCCCTTACTCTGGGAAGATAATGACACTCTCCGCTTTGTGCTTCATGTGCGCGAGATAACCATGCTCGGCAATGCCACGCAGGTTGCGGACTCAAAGCGGACGTGGAACCTGTAAGTCCCAAAGGCTTGTGGAGCAGATAATTCACTTCCGAAGCGAGCACGATCTGCCTTTTCCCCGTGAACTTGTCTGGCCCGTGCTCAGCAATACTGACTGGTTCAATCGTGCGCTCGGCCTGCCGGCGGTTCAGTATGAATTCCAGGCTAGAGCCGAGGGCGGCAGCTCGACGATCGCTCGAGCACGCATCGCGGGATTCGAGATCGTCTGGCAGGAACTGCCCTTCGAGTGGCTGGAGCCTGAATTCTACCGCGTCAGGCGCATCCTCCAGCGCGGACCGTTTCGCGAAGCCATCGTGGCATTGGAACTCCAGCCACAAACAAGTGGGACTCGAGCTATTATCAGTTCCGAGGTTCTTCCCCGAAATGCGCTCGGCAAACTGGTGGCGAAGAAAATCCTCTTTCCCAAGACGAGACATGATGTGCACGGGATCATGCGCCATGTGGAGGAGTTTCTGCGCGGCCAGAAGCACGTGGCTCTGCCGCGGTTGACCATCCATCCCGTCAATGAAGTCGCCCTCCGAACTGGCCTGGATAAGCTGCGGCGCCTTGATCTAGCGAGCGATCGGATCGAACTGCTCGAGAGACTCATCAGGGAGTCGGCCGACGTCGAACTGACCCACATTCGCCCGTTTGCGATCGCCAAGAAATGGGATTCTGATCGCTGGGATGTTCTCGCCTTGTTCTTGCACGCCACCGAGTGCGGTCTTCTCGATTTTCGTTGGGAGATTCTTTGTCCAAACTGTCGTTCGTCCCGAAATCAGCTGGTTCGTTCGTTGAGTGGGATCTCGCGAACTTCGCATTGCGATGTCTGCCAAATCGAATTCGATGCTGAGTTCGATAAATCGGTCGAGCTGAAGTTCGCAGTCAATCAAGCCATCCGGCCACGCCAGGAACAGACCTATTGTCTCGCTGGACCCGGCGGGAAGCCTCATGTGGTTAGCCAGGCATGGCTACAGCCAGGCGAAGAACGTCCTTGGAAACTCCCGCCACTTACTCGACCGCTCCGCTTGCGTTCGCCCCAGGTAAAAGGATCGAGAACGCTCGATCCGGAGGAGTTCCGCGAGCTCCGCCCGGCATTTATCCGGATAAACGCCTCGGGCTTCGAGATTGAATACGGACCGCAGCCTTCATCGGACAATTCCGTGCGCGTGCACAACCCTAATCCATTTCCCGTTGTTCTAAGTCTCGATCAGGTCGGTTGGAGTGAGGACATCCTCACGGCCGCTCGGGTGACGAATTGGCAAGAATTTCGCGACCTCTTTGCCCACGAGGTAATCTCGCCTGCTGAGGACATCACCGTCGGTTCGCAGGTCGTCTTGTTCACCGATCTGCGTGGCTCAACCGCGATGTATCGGAGCATCGGAGACGCGCCCGCCTACGCTCTCGTACGGGATCATTTTGCAATCCTGACCGAGGTCGTTCGCAATCACCATGGGACCGTGGTTAAGACAATTGGGGATGCAGTCATGGCTTGCTTTAGCCGCGTGGACGAAGCCTTGGAAGCAGTCCGCGACATGAACCGGAAACTTGCCGAAGGTATTCGCGCGGTTCCTCTGACGCTGAAAGCCAGTCTCCATGCAGGACCGTGTCTGGCTGTCAACGCAAACGATCGATTGGATTTCTTCGGCACGACTATCAACCTGGCAGCCCGAATGGTCTCGTGTTGCAGAGGAGGTGACCTGGTCGTCTCGGACGAACTCTATCACCGTCCGGAAATGCGCGAGTTTGTGAAGCAGTATAATGCCGCACCGGAGCCGTCCGATATGCGCTTACGAGGATTCAGTGATCCCAGACGAATTTGGCGCGTCGAGCTGCGCCCAGACGGGCTGCTCGGTCAGCCATAAGGAGTGCAGCGTACAAAAG
>DATDKN010000191.1:0-2531 GCA_036519995.1 Terrimicrobium sp.
GTTCGCCAGGTCTGAAATCGCCCCTCGACAAAAAGCGCGAGCAGCGCGCATGGAGCGTGTCGCAATGAAGCTTCTCGTTATCGACGAGCATCCCATTGTGCTGCAAGGTGGCCGGGAGCTGTTACGCCGCGCCGGAATAACAGACATCCTACAGACTCATGATCTAGCCGTTGGCTGGCGCCTCTACCGCAGCGAGTCTCCCGACGTAATGATTGTCGAGTTGGAGATGCAAACAGGCGCTTTCGACGGGTTATCTTTCATCCACAAGCTTCGATTGCACGATCAGCAAACGCCGATCCTCGTGTACACGAGCCAAAAGGCTCCCGTCATTGCTAGCCGCGCTCTCGAGGCGGGGGCCACAGGCTACGCGCTGAAGACAATTCCTCTGATGAGCTTCTAAGGGCGCTTGAAAAGATACGCGAGGGGAAGCCCTTTATCAGTTATGAGCTCGCTTCGGAAATTGCGATCATGGAAATAAGGGGAACAAGGAATCCACTGAAGCGACTGACGGTACGGGAATTGCAAGCACTCGCCTTTATCGCTGAAGGCCAACCTTATCGCACGATCGCAGCGCACTTACATGTCAGCTACAAGACGGTCGCAAACATTTGTGCTCGGCTCAAGGCGAAGTTCGGCGTGAATACGCTCTCGGAGCTCACACAGGCAGCCATAGAACAACTCTCTAAGCAAACCCCAACACATCTGCCCACGCAACGACAGCAGTGCGGCTAAAGTCGGGCGCTCATTACTTCGAGCGCCATGGTTTGGGGTCCCAGCAGGAGCAGGCAGTTTTGAGGAGAGTGCTCCTCAATGGAAGAGTCCGCTTCTGGCACAAAGCAGACATCGATTTCGACGCTCAACATGTCCGCTATTGGGGGTAAAGCGGACGTGACGCGGACATCGCGGGATGTCTGTTTATGACCCTAAGCGGACATTCTCACACCAGCGTGCCGAATACATTCGAGCTCGGCTCTGATTCACTGGCCGGGCTTGCCGGGTTTTATGAATGCCGTCCTTCAGCTTGGTGATGGACCCATCGCGCTGAGCTACGCGGATCACGAGGTGGTCACCCAGCCCCAGCTATCTTGGCGCGTTGCTGGTCGCAGGACTTGACGCGCCTCAGATTGGGCATGTCCTTGAGCTTGTCGGCGGGCACACAGGCCGGTAGACCGGCCTTGCGCGCGCCATCGACAAACAACTCGGCCTCCTTTTCCGCATAGCCGCCCCCGTCAATGAGATAGCGTTCCGCGATCCATGTGGGATCCAGCTTTTTGACGTTGGCGGCAGCTGCCTCTGCATCACTCATTCGACCCAAATACGCATTGGCCATGGCCAGGAAGGCGTAATCGAGGGCAAGCGGCTCCTTCACGAGCAATCTGTATTTGATCGACCTCTCGTATTGCTCCCCGAAAAAGAACACGGTGCTAAACCCTTGATTGTACCAGTCTGGATAATGAGGGTTCAGCATCAGCGCACGTTCTGCGAGTCTCACTGCCCGTGCCGAATCACCAAACTGGAGGATACCCCAAGCGATTATGAGCAGCAGGTCTGCATCGGACGGCGCAAGAGTTTCAGCCCTGTCAAACTCGGCAAGAGCTTGCTCCCATTTCCCGTGATATTGGTAGGCGACGCCGAGAACCAGATGCGTTTTGCCATCGTCGGGATCGAGCTGCACCGCCTTCTCGGCCGCCTCCATCATCTTTGACAGCGCCTCCTCGACAGAGGGTGCCAAACCGTGGTCGATCGCATAGGCTTGGACAGCGACCAAGCCAGTATAAGCGCGTGCCAAGTGCGGATCGAGCTGGAGAGCCTTGCGATGCAGACGTTCTGCTTCGATCAAGCTTTCCTTGGTCACCTTGTTCCGCGCAAAGTCCGAGCCTCCGGCCAGCAAGTAGGTGTCGAAGGCAGATAGGTTCGCGGGCGGCTTGCGCATTAGAAGACGACGTTCTGCCTCGGCGACCGCACCCTGCCAGCCGCCGAGTGTGGCGGCGATTCTCTGCGTGAGTTCGTTCTGCACCGCGAACAGGTCATCGACAGGTCGATCATAGCGCTCGGACCAGACTTGGCTGCCGGAGGCGGCTTCGATGAGCTGGGCGGTCACGCGAATCCGCTCGCCCATCGACTGGATGCTGCCCTCGAGAACATATTTCACGCCGAGATCGCGGCCGACTTGGCGAATGTCGATCGGCTTGCCCTTGTAGACCTCGGTGGAATTGCGAGCGATGACGATAAGGTCCTTGGAGTGGGAGAGATCGGTAATGATGTCTTCGGTGACCCCATCGGCAAAGCGGTCCCACTTGGAATCGCCTCCAATGTTGTCGAACGGCAGGACCGCAATTGAAGCTTTGTCGGATAACGGCGAAACCGCAGGAGACGACCATCTCCATGCGCTGACTGCGCCCAGCATCAGCAGGATCAACGCCAAGGCGGGCACGGCTATCTGCCATCGCAGGCGACGCTTCGACCGAGGGCGCGCCGACGGTGGCTTGGGCTCGGCGCGCACGCGGTAGACGCGGACCGGCTTCGCAATG
>DATDKN010000192.1:0-2516 GCA_036519995.1 Terrimicrobium sp.
CGTACGCGACCCCCTTGTCCAGGCCTGGTTCGTTTTTCACCAATACGAGGATGACCAAAGCTTGGGCTTTGACGGAGTGATCACGCGGCCGCTTCCGGTTGAGTTGGGCATGTCTACGTTCGATCTCCTCTTGGATTTACAGGATGAGCGCGAGCGGTTGTCTGGGTTTTTGGAATACAGCCCCGATCTCTTCGACGAAGAGACGATTCGCCGTATGGAGAGCCATTTCAAAAACCTGCTCGAGGCAATCATCGCAGATCCGGAGCAACCCGTTTCGGACCTGCCGATGCTTGCCGCAGCCGAGCTGAATCAGCTACTGGAGAAGCGGAACGACTCTCAGGTTGAGGCCCAAGTCGCCTTGTTTGTTCATGAATTGTTTGAAGAACAAGTTGAACGCAGACCAGACGCGATAGCGCTGGCTCTTGCTGATGATGAAATCACCTATCGCGAACTCAACGCCCGAGCCAACCGGTTGGCCCATCACCTCATCAAGCTCGGGGTAGGGCCCGAAAGCCATGTTGGCATCGCACTTGAGCGCTCGATTGACATGGTGGTGGCGTTGCTTGGAACGCTGAAAGCGGGGGGAGCCTACCTTCCTCTGGACGTGGACGATCCCGAGGCGCGTCGTGCGCACATCCTGACCGACTCTGCTCCAGCAGTGGTGATTGGCCACGAATCATTGTCCGGAAGCCTTCCGAGAAATGTGAGGCTGCTTAAGATGGATGGAATTGAGTCCCGGGAAGCACTTGGCGATGCCTCGACATGCAATCCGACCAATGTCGAGCGGCTCGAACCACTCCTTCTAAGCCACGCGGCTTATGTGATCTATACCTCCGGCTCCACGGGAACTCCAAAAGGCGTCGTCGTCGAACACGCGGCGCTCGCCGCCCATTCTCGTACGATCGTCAGGCAATACCAGTTAAACGATGCGGATCGCGTCTTGCAGTTTGCGGCCCTCAGTTTCGATGCGGCGGTCGAACAGATTTTCCCGAGCCTGATCGCGGGAGCGACCCTTCTCATCCGAGGAAAAGAGATCTGGTCGAGCCGCGAATTTCAAGGAGTGATCCGCGCCCAGAAAATAACCGTTATGGATTTGCCGCCAGCCTACTGGAAGCAACTATGCCAGGACTGGGCAAGCCGGCGAGACGATCGGGAGGCTAGTACAGTGCGCGTCGTCGTCGTGGGGGGCGAGGCACTGCCGCCGGAAACCGTCGCCTTGTGGCAGCAGACGCCTCTTCGCCGCGCACGTCTACTCAACGCTTACGGCCCCACGGAAGCAACCGTCACGGCCACGATCTTCGAGGTTCCGCCCACGAAGAAAGATTTCACTGGAGGCCTGCCGATTGGCAAACCGCTTCCGGGTCGGCGAGCCTATGTGCTCGATGGGGCATTGCGGCCTGTGCCTGTCGGCATTCCGGGAGAGTTGTTCCTGGCTGGCGAGGGGTTGGCGCGGGGCTACCTGAATCGTCCCGTGCTCACCGAGGAGCGGTTTCTCACAGATCCTTATGCGAGTGGCCCCGGGAGCCGGATGTTCCGGACTGGGGATCTCGCGCGCTGGCGCGATGATGGGACACTCGAGTTCCGTGGGCGGGCTGACCAACAAGTAAAGCTCCGCGGGTTTCGCATCGAATTGGGTGAAATCGAGGCGGCGCTTGCACAGCATCCCGAAGTGGGTCAATGCGTGGTGCTTGCGCGAGAGGACGGCCCTGTCGAGAAGCGTCTGGTAGCTTATGTCGTTCCCAAGTCGAATCATGAAACCATCGAGGTCTGGCCCTGCCCCGGCGACTATCTGATTTACGACGCCGTAATGTATCACGCGATGACGTATGACGAGGCCCGAAACGATCACTATCGCCAAGCCATTGACCGGCTCGCTCAAGGCAAGACCGTTCTGGATCTCGGTACTGGCAAGGATGTCATTTGGGGGCGTTACTGTGCGGAAGCTGGCGCTCGAAAGGTCTATGCCGTTGAAGTCCTCGAGGATGCGTATCGTCAGGCGTCGACGCTTGTCGAAGGCTTAGGCCTGGCAGATACGATCACGGTGATTCACGGCGACGCGGATAGCGTCGAGTTGCCGGAGCCAGTCGATCTTTGCGTCTCGGAGGTTATCGGGACAATTGGAAGTTCCGAGGGCGCTCCCATTATTCTGAACGCCGCGCGCCACTTATTGAAACCCGGCGGGACGATGATCCCTTCGCGCTGCCTTACCCATATCGCAGCCATCTCCCTGCCGGAGGGATCAAGGCCTGCTTTCACGGAACTTTCGGCAGGTTATGCACAGTCCATTTTCGCCAAATTGGGCGCTCCCGGCGATATCCGTGTATGCTTGAAGGGCGTTCCACTCTCATGGCTCCTCTCGGAGCCTCAGATCTTCGAGGAGTTGGACTTCGCACAGGAAACCTCCTGCGAGAGTGAACGCGAAATCACTCTGCATATTTCGAGGCCCGGTCGGCTCGACGGCTTTCTTCTCTGGCTTGGCCTCTACACGTTCGATGGCGCCGAGGTGCTCGACAATC
>DATDKN010000193.1:0-5213 GCA_036519995.1 Terrimicrobium sp.
GCCCGGGAGCCTCGAGTCGAAATCGATCCGAGCTCGTGGCCGGCATATTCATCTTGTAGAAGGCGGCGACATCCTCCATCGGCACATACCGCCTGCTATCGTGAATGACGACATTCCATTTTGCCTCTGACGAGGCCGCCCAAAACAACAAAATGGAGGTGATCAGGACGTACCGCACGCGCTTGCAAGTTGACCGGGATTTTGGCGCCTGCAAGTGGAATTTACGATAGAAGCCGGTTGAATGCAGGGCGTTTTCGCGCAGAATCGAACGCTTCATGTCCGAACTTGCAAAAGCCTACGAGCCCCAGACCGTTGAAGCAAAGTGGTATGCCTGGTGGTTGCAGCAGCGTCATTTTGTGGCTGATCCTTCCTCCACTAAGCCCGCATACTCAATTGTCATTCCGCCCCCGAATGTCACTGGCGTGCTCACCCTCGGGCATGTTCTCAACAATACCATCCAGGACATTCTCGCACGCCGGGCGCGTCTGACGGGACATGAGGTCCTGTGGCTGCCGGGCACCGACCACGCCGGCATTGCGACGCAGACGGTGGTAGAGCGGAAACTTCGCAAGGAAGAAAAGAAAACGCGACATGATCTCGGACGTGCGGAGTTTCTTCGGCGGGTGTGGGAGTGGAAGGAAAAGCACGGCGGCATCATCATCGAACAGCTGAAGAAACTCGGCTGTTCGTGCGATTGGAGCCGAGAGCGTTTTACCATGGACGAGGCCTACGCGCGCAGAGTGCAAGAGGTGTTTGTAGACCTTTACCGGAAAGGTTTGATCTATCGCGGCAAGAGAATGGTTAACTGGTGTCCCGTCTCGTTAACTGCACTCAGTGATGAGGAGGTAATTCCGAAGGCACAGAAGGGTTACCTCTATTATTTTAAGGTCGAGGTGGTCGGAGCGCCGGGTGTGTTTCTCGAGATTGCAACGACGCGCCCTGAAACGATCATGGGAGACACAGCCGTCGCGGTGAATCCGCGGGACCAACGCTACGCACACTTGATCGGAGGGAGGATTCTACGTCCACTCCCTGTCGAGAATCAGGCCCTGCTCCCGATCATTGGCGACGACGCGGTGGAGTTCGAGTTTGGCACCGGTGTCCTCAAAGTGACTCCCGCGCATGACAAGACGGACTACGAAATCGGCCAGCGCCACGCGCTCCCGATCGTCGATATCATGAATCCGGACGGAACGATGAACGAGCTGGCGGGGGAAGACTTTGCTGGTCTCGACCGTTTCGAGGCGCGTGTCGAGGCCGTGGAAAAATTGCGTGAGCTTGGAATTCTGGTTCGCGAGGAACCATACGAGAATAACGTGGGTTTCAGCGAACGCGCGGATGTTCCCGTAGAACCGCGCCTCTCCGAGCAGTGGTTCTTGAAATATCCTCAGACCGGTCCAGCCCGTGCCGCGCTGCGTGAGGGCTCCATCCGATTTTTTCCGGAGCGGTGGGAAAAAGTCTACGATCACTGGCTCGAGAACATTCAGGATTGGTGCATTTCGCGCCAGCTCTGGTGGGGCCACCGCATCCCCGTCTGGTACAAGGAAGGTGAGGGTGAAGGAACCACGCGCGTGGAGTGCCAGATTGAGTCCCCTGGCGAGGGATGGATTCAAGATCCGGATGTGCTCGACACTTGGTTTTCTTCGTGGCTCTGGGCGCACGAGACCATGGACGAACCTACTCGCAAAAAGTTCTATCCGACGAGCGCGCTCGTCACCGGTCCGGACATCATCTTCTTCTGGGTGGCGCGGATGATCATGGCCGGATTGGAGTATACGGGGGAAGTCCCTTTTCGCCACGTGTACTTCACCGGAATTATACGTGATAAGCAGGGGCGCAAGATGTCCAAGAGCCTCGGCAACTCGCCGGACCCGCTGGACCTGATCAAGAAATATGGTGCCGACGGACTGCGGTTCGGGCTGATGCGTATCGCACCGCAAGGTCAGGACATCCGCTTCGACGAGCAGCAGATCGTCGAAGGACGCAATTTTTGCAACAAGCTGTGGAACGCCTGCCGCTTTCGGCTCCTACAGGGGCCAGTCGATCCGGAAGCCGACCCGTTTCGCCACGAATTGTCGCTCTTCGCCAAGGACCTTCTCTCCAAACTGGAGGGCACGATCTCCCGCATCGAATCGGGATATGCGGACTACCGCTTCAGCGACATCGCGCAGGCGCTCTACGATCTTGTTTGGGCGCAATTCTGCGATTGGTTTATCGAAGCTTCCAAGGCGGATTTAAATCATTCCGTCCGCAAAGCTGGAACACTTGCGACGATGGATTATGCCCTCAAGCGCATTCTGTTGTTGCTCCACCCGTTCACTCCCTTTCTCACCGAAGAGCTGTGGCACGGGATGGGCTTCGGATCCGAGAGCATTCAATTTGCGCAGTGGCCTGGCGCGAAAAGTGTCGGAGCGGAGCCGAGAGCAGTGGAGCTATCTCGCGCGGTGGTGACGGCTCGGACACTCCGCGCCACGTTCAACTTGCCTTCGAGCAAGCGGCTGCGTTGGCTGCTCGAGTCGAGCGAGGATTGGGTGAAAAGCGAAATCGCCGTGCTTGGTGTGCTCTTGAATGCGGAGTCGATTACCTTGGTCGAGCAACGACCGGCGCATGCAGCAGCTTGCCCCACCGAGATCGGCATTCTTTACCTTTCGCTCGAGGGAGTGGTTGATCCCTCAACCGAGCGGCGCCGACTGGAGGGCGAAATGGGCAAGGTGCAGGCTGAGATCGAAAAGGTCGAACGGAAGCTTGGCTCGGAGTCATTCACACTGAACGCGCCGCCAGAAGTGGTCTCCGAGCATCGCCAGAGGCTAGAAACATGGTCAGCCCGCCTCGAAGCTCTCCGCGGAGCCCGAGACGCACTTGCGGCCTAGATTTCGCAATCCGCAAGACCGCTGGCCAGCGAAGTCTTGCTTTGTCATTTCGTTACGAACATCATCTGCGGAGTTGTAACAGTCATGTCCAATCATCTCTTCACCTTTATTCTAGCGGGCGGGAGCGGAGAACGCTTTTGGCCGCTCAGCCGTTCGAAAACGCCCAAGCATCTTTTGCGTCTGCTGAGCGACCGGACGCTCTTGGAAACCACTGTTCGCAGAGTCGAGAACCTGGTGCCGTGGGATCAGGTGTTCATTCTGACCAATGCGACGCAGGTGGATTCCATTCGCAAGGAACTTCCTTTTCTTCCCCCGGAGAATATTGTAGCGGAGCCAGAGAAGCGCGACACCGGACCGGCGTGCGCGCTGGCTGTTGGCTTTGCCCGTGCGCGCGATAAGGACGCGATTTGCACTCTGCTTCCAGCCGACGCCGTCATTCACAACACTCCGGTCTTTCAGAAGCAACTGACGGCTGCGGCCGAGGTGGCGGGGAAGCGAGATGCCTTGATTACCTTCGCCATCCCTCCGACGTATCCTTCGACCGGCTTTGGATATCTCCAGCTTGGGGAGGGACGCGACTCGGTTCACAAAGTGGTTCGGTTTGTTGAGAAACCGGATCTCGCTTCCGCCGAGAAGTACTACCGGAGCGGCGAATACGCTTGGAACGCCGGGATGTTTATTTGGCGAGCCGAGATTTTCCTGCGCGAAGCGGAGAGACTTACTCCTCCGCTGGCCGAATTTATTCGCGACTTCCCACAGGGCGACGCGACCAAATATCTAGCTGAACGCTTTGCCAAGTTGCCTAAGATTTCCGTCGACTACGCGATCATGGAAAAAGCCTCCGAGGTGCTCGCCTTTAAGGCGGCCTTCGATTGGGACGATGTCGGTTCTTGGACTGCTCTTCCCGATCACTTGGGACGTGATGAGGCGGGAAATACGGTGCGCGGCGGCGTCATTGAGCAGGGGTCGCGAAATAACATCGCGCTGAGCAACGGCAGGTTGATCGCCCTTTGCGGTGTCGAAAACCTGATCGTCATCGAGACGCCCGACGCCGTGCTGGTCTGTCATCGCGACGCAGCCCAAGACATCAAGAAGCTTCAGCCGCTCCTGCCGCAAGAGGTCCGCTGACCGTTTGCCGAGCAAAGCAGCCGCAAGATCCTTTGCGAAAGACGTCGCTTTGTTGTTGTAGCGCCGGTGTCCCCACCGGCGGAGACCCTCGGCCGTGGGACACGGTCGCTATAGGGACGCGTTTAAGACGCCCTGTCTTTGATCGGCTTTAGCTTTCGGGCAGCGCGTAGTCGCTCTTCTCCTCGATCATGGTGCGCTTGAGAAGATCGACTGACTTTCGCATCCCATCCATGCGGGAAAGGACGATGTCCTCGTGTTCGATGGAGAGCCACCCATCATATCCATTCAGGCGAAGACGATAGCAAAACTCCCGCCACCATTTTTCATCGTGCCCGTAACCCAGGGTGATGTAGCTCCAGGAGCGCTCCTTGACGTTCTCGTGTGGGATGGTCTCCAGGCGGCTCGTCAGGTCGAGAGCTGGCTTGTTCATGAAGGTGTCCTTCGCATGGACGTGGTAAATGGCGTCGCCGAGTGCGTCGATCGCCACCAGTGGATCGGCATCCATCCAAAAGAGATGGCTGGGGTCCAAATTAGTGCCGACGGTATCGCCCACTTCTTTCCGCAGTTTGAGCAAAGTGGGAACGTTATAGACGAGTTGATGCCCGTGGAGTTCGATGCAAAGCCTCACACCGGCGTCCTTAGCCGCCGCCGCCAGCTTGCTCCAGTAAGGCAGCAACTTTTCGTTCCATTGCCACTCAAGAATTTCCAAGTTCTCCCGGTGCCATGCGCAAGTGACCCAGTTCGGCCTGACATCCTTCGGTCCGCCGGCTGGCAAGCCGGACATCAGCACGATTGCCTTGACTCCGAGCAGCTCGGCGGCCCGCAGCGTGTCGTAAACCACTTTGCTTTGCCGCTCACCATCGATGGGATGGAGCTGGTTGCCATTGCAATTGAGCGCCGAAAGGGCCAAGCTATTTCGTTCAAACACCGAGAGGAACTTTCGTCTCTCCTCGGCGCTTTCGAGCAAAGAGCTAAGGTTGACGTGAGGAGCGGCATTCCAGTTACCGGTGCCGATCTCCAAGCCTGCTAGTCCGAGTTCCGCCGAAACTTTGGCAGCCTCTTCAAATCCGAGGTGCCCCAAACTCTCCGATACGGCACATAATTTCATACTGTTCCGCGTACGAGAATACTTTCGCTGTTATTCCTGAACCTTTACCGGCTTGCCGCTTTTGAGAGATTCAGTCGCCTTGTCCGCCAGCAGCTGAGCCTTCAAAC
>DATDKN010000194.1:0-6793 GCA_036519995.1 Terrimicrobium sp.
AGAACGTGACGCTCTGGAGCGCTCGTTTGCGGATGACATGTCAAAGATTAGCCGGTCCTACGACGAACCCGGCGTCTCAGCTCGCGGGAACAACGCGCCAAAGAAGCGCGAAGATGATGGCCAGCGCGATCAGCAGCGCCATTGTTTTGACCTGAGCCGCGTAGCGTTGCCGCGACGGCGTCTGGGTTCCGCGCGCCCTTGTTCGTCGTCCGCCGCCTCCCAATGTATAAGGCGAGATGGCGCGTCCCGCCGAGGCCGCGCGGCGTTTTGCCAAGGCGCGCCGCTGCTCCTCCTGTGCCTCAATGACTGTGGGGAGCACCTTTAGCTTCTGTTCCAGCTCCTGCGTTCTGCGCATGATCTCCTCACGTTGCTGCTCAAGCATGCGCTCTTCAGCCGCGAGCCGGCTGGCTTTGGATCCGGAGGGCTTTGCCATAACTAGTGTGTGCCAAATAGAGACCAGGCCCAGATGGCTAATGCCGCTAAGCCGATAATTTGAAGGGGGAGTGTGAAGGCAAAGCCGGACTTAAGCCAATAGCCGAATCCACGTTCTTCCGAGAAACTGTAATCCTGTTCGAATGATCCGGACAAGGTAGGGGTGGCGGCAACCTCCGGTGAAGTCTCCACCGCGATCCTGGCCTGAGCCTTAATAAAATCGGCCCGCGCATCTTCAACGGCGCTAAGGGCTTTGCTAAGCTCTTTGGGCAAATCCACTGCGCCCCAACTCTTCGGATTGATCGCCTCAATGTAGCGGAGGTGCTGGGTGAAGGAATTGTGGATGGCATTGAGCTGCTCGAGTCGCTTCTGCGCCTCTTCGGCCTCGCGTTGCACGGTGACCAGTGAACGCGTAAGCTTATCCGTCATCTCGGTGCGCCCGGACTCCAACTCGTCCTGCCGCTTCTTGAGCTCCTCCAAGCGCAACTTTTGCTTCTCGATGTCTTCGAGCTGTCGCTTGAGTTTTTCCAGCTCGGTATTGGTCTTCTGCACCTCCTCGCCGAGGTCTTCCGCATTCTCCTCCTCCAAATCAAGGTAAGGCCCTGAGACTTTGCTGGGATCCGGTGGCATATAAAATTTTGATCCTACGAGACTTTGGCGATGCGGGACAGAAATTTCCAGCACAAAGATCATCGACCCTTCGGCACGTCGAGGAAAAGACCTTTGAGGTAAAAAGTTTCCGGCAAATGCAGGAGCACCGGGTGATCCGGACCCTGGAAGAGCCGACGAATTATCCGTGCCCCACGCTTCGCGTCGAAAAAGCCGGCCGCGACCGACGACTCGAACTCTTTGGCAGAGACGTGATGTGAGCAGGAGAACGTCGCCAGTAAACCATTTGTAAGCAACCGGGCGCTTCGCAGGTGTAGCTCCCGATAGCCGCGCAGCGCATCATTGATCTTGTCGCGCGCGCGGGTAAATGACGGGGGATCAAGGATGATGAGATCATAGCGGTCGCCGCGGCGTTCGGCAGACTTCAAGAAGGAGAAGACATCTTCCTCAGCAACGGAGACGCGCAATCCATTGCGAATGGTGTTCTCGCGGAGTTTGCGGGCGTTCTCCCCGGTGCTTTCCACCGCGGTCACCTCGAGCGCACCTCGGGCCGCGCAGGCCAGTGCAAAGCCACCTTGGTTGGAAAAGCAATCAAGAACGCGCCGGCCCGGAGCATAGTTTGCAACAATCGAGTAGTTCTCAATCTGGTCGAGGTACAAGCCGGTCTTTTGGCCGTGGAGAAAATCGACGAGAAATCGGACCCCCTTGACATCGATTTCGCGCTCGCCCGGATCCCCCCCAAAAAGTGGACCTGCGATCAGCGGTAATCCTTCAGTCGTCCGGACCGGCACGTCGTTGCGTTCAATCACATGTCGAACTCCGCTCAGCTTGGATAAGATCTCGACCAGCAGCGGCTTGTGCCTGTCCATCCCAAGCGTGAGCGTCTGAAGGACAATGACGTCCCGATAACGGTCAGCGATAATTCCAGGGAGTCCGTCGCCTTCGCTCCAAATCAACCGGCATAACTCTGGATCGCAGCCGGTCTGCACTCGCCAGGAGATCGCTTGCTCCACCCGACGGGAAAAGAACTCCCAATCGAGATCCTGCCTTCTCTTTGAGAAGCGTCTAGCGACGATTTGGGACTTGGAGTTGAATATGGCGCAGCCGAGCAATCGATCACGGCCATCCTTCAACGAAATAACATCGCCATCTGCAGGATCTCCAAAAACCTTGAGGACCTCGCTGGCGTAAACCCAATCGTGTCCGTGCAGGATCCTTGCTCGGGGACGAACGACCAAGCCGGGCATTATCTCAATCGTGAAGGCGCCGCGCGGAGATTTGCGGGTAGGCGGCGAAGCGTGCTTTTAGGAGAAAACGAAACGTCCCGAGGCACTCACGCGCTCGGGACGGAAAGGCTCGGTTAAACAGCGGCCGCCTGGCTTACTTCTGGCTGCGTTCTTCGATATACTTGACGACGTCGCCGACCGTCTGGAGCTTTTCGGCGTCCTCATCCGGAACTTCCACCCCAAACTCTTCTTCGAACGCCATGACAAGCTCGACCGTATCGAGCGAGTCGGCTCCCAAATCTTCGATGAACGAGGCTGTCGGGGTGACCTGCTCGGGATTAACTCCCAATTGCTCGACGATGATGTCTTTGACTTTTTCTTCAATGGATTTTTCGGACATGGCGGTGATGATTTAGTGGCTAGGCGTAGTGATCGTCAGGAGCTTTGGCAACAAATAATTTGCAGACGTTGCCAGCTTACAAAAATTCCGCTTTTCCGGGCCTTAGATCCCACGTCGCCTTGGCACCATCACCGTCGGCAGCCCTCCTCTCGAGCTGCCGAGGACGTTGTTCAGCTCGTCAGATCCGCGAAACGCACTCTTTTTCGCAGGGCTGGCTGGCTAAGGGGAAGGAGTGACAATCGCTTCAGCCGAGTAATCTGGGTAACCGACGATATCGGCTTTGATGGTATACGGCTCCTGAGGCTTCATGTCTCTTGTGGCGACCTTTTCAGAATACTCGATCCGTTCCTTGGGGTTGACGATGACCACCCCCTCCTGCAACATGAACAAGCGATCCTCGGACCATTTCTCGATGATTTTTCCGGAAGGATCGAAGGTCAGGATATCAATACGCTGAGTGGTATTGAAATCCAGTCGAAGAATTTTCTTGGCGTTATTGCGAACGGTGTAGGTAGTATCTAATTCTCGACGCTCCGCCAGAGAGAATTGTGGGGGCTCGACCTTGAGAGTCTGGTTGGTCGGCTCCGCGCGCAGTCGTCCTACCCGGATGGATGAGAACATATCCGTGAAAAACCTCGTGAACCTTGTTGTCACGCTGTCGGGACTGCCTTTCGCGCGCGGATACTCAGCTACTTCGTCCTCCGCCAGCCGAGCTTGGCCTTCCCTGCTCAGCGTGAACTTGGCTTCCTGCCGCTCGGCGAAAAAGACACTGCCTTCGTCCGGAGGTGGCACCGAGAAGGCCGAGCTAGGATAGGAGACAGCGGGCGTAGGACCCGGCCTCGCGCCGGGCACCTCTTGGGCGAAGAGAACTGCCGGCAAGATGCAACCGACGGAAAGAGCAAGCAACTTCATCGCGGTAACTTGCTATGCTAGCGGCACCACGGTTGCAAATCCCTTCTTGATAAATATCATCCCGCCATGCTCCGGCTCCTGCCAATTTTTCTCCTTCCCTTACTGGCCCTCGGAGCTGAGCAAAAGCCTCCTGCCGTTTCGATTCGTTTGCATGCGGAGGGAAATCCTCGCGAGGGTGAACCTTTCGTCGTCCCCGTGACACTGATCAACCCGCCCAAGCAGACCGTCGTTCGGAAGGTCCCTATCGTGACGGAACGTGACATCGTCGCCTTCTATCCTTTCGCTGCAGCAGACGGCACCTTCGGCTGTTATTTCAAACTGGATGCCAGCGGCACGAATAAGCTCCTGCAACACACCATCGAGTATCGCGACACCCTGGTAGTCGCCATGGTCAACGGGAGAGTTGCTTCCGCCATGACGGTAGGCCAGAAGATTACCGACGGAATCATGCCCTTTCCTTCTGGGCTCCTGCCACGGGAAATTATTGAGCTGCAAGCGCGCTACCCGATCATCGGAAAAGAAAAGGAATTTGCCGAACAGCAGAAGAAGGCGCTCGCCGTCCTGAAAGACGCTCGGAAGGCGCAGGCCAAAGAGGCAAAAGCCAAGTCGACCCCCAAGAATGCTCGGCAATGAACTTGGCGCGCGTCGCAGGACTCTGCTTTTTCGGCATCGAGGCCTTGCGCGCCCAACCGCTGATTGACTTTCCTACAGACAATCGTGCTCTGCTCCAGGACCGACCGCGAGACTTCTACATGTATGTAAACCGCGACTTCGAGGGTGCGAGGTCTCAGCCTTGGCAAGGCGGTCAATTCGGGTTCGTGCGCGGGCCCGTTCGCGGCGATGGCGGCAAGATCTCCTACCTGCAACTCCATGAGGGAATTGACATCCGTCCGGTCCGCCGAGACGCGCTCGGTAATCCCAGCGACGAGGTGCGAGCGACCGCCGGCGGAAACGTTGTTTACGTGAGCCGGGACTCCGGCGCCTCGAACTACGGGAGATACGTCGTTGTCGAGCACCTCTGGGATGGTTGCCCTTACTACACCCTCTACGCCCACCTCTCTTCCATCTCTGTCGAGCCCGGACAGCCGGTGCGTCAAGGCGGAGTCCTCGGCTTGATGGGCTTTACGGGAGCCGGCATCGACCGCGAGCGCGCTCACACCCATTTCGAAGTTTGTATGATGTTGAATCGAAACTTCGAAGGCTGGCACGAAGCTTATTTCCGAAAAGATCCACACCGTCATGGCATCTATAACGGTCTGAATCTTGTCGGGTGCGATCCCGCGGCGCTGTTGCTCGCGGCGCATAGAAATCCGACGCTCAAAATCTCAGATTTCCTCACCGGCGCGGAACCGGCCTTCAAAATAACCATCAGAAATTCGCCGAACTTTTTTCTCGTCCGCGCTTACCCTTGGCTTGTTCCAACAGGCGAAATCGCCAACCCGCTCGCCTGGACAGTTACCTTCTCTCGTTATGGAGTCCCGATCAGGATCGAGGCGGCGACAATCTCGATCACGGAACCCATGGTTACGTGGGTAAAGGAAACGGGGCAGCCTTATACTCGAATCACAAAAAACCTGGTGGGTGGACCAGCCGGCTCCCCTCGCCTAACGGAAGCTGGCTTGCGCTTTGCCAGGCTGCTCACATGGCCGGACTGAGAGTATTTGTCTTCCTGCCTAAATGCCAATGTCTTCATTCCAAAGGTCCGGTCGCTCCGCAATGAAGTTGCGCATCATCTCGATGCATTCATCATCCTGAACGACATCCAACTGCACTCCCTGGCTGCGGAGCCAGTCTTCGGCGCCAAGGAATGTCTGATTTTCGCCAATGACGATCTTCGGAATTTTGTAGAGGAGCGCGGTTCCACTGCACATCGGACATGGTGAGAGCGTCGTATAGAGAACGCACTCTCGATAGACTGATGCAGGCTGGCGACCCGCTTGCTGGAGCGCGCTCATTTCTCCATGAAGCAATGGATCCCCCTTTTGCACGCGCATATTGTGACCCCGCCCGATAATCGTTTCGCGGTGGACGATCACCGAACCGATCGGGATGCCTCCCTCGGCCAACCCCCGCCTGGCTTCATCGATCGCCGCCTGCAGAAACGGATCACGCACGCCTCCAATGAAAAATCGGCGAGGACACGAAGTCGAGGTTTCTCGGCGCCCATGATTCTCCACGCCCGACGCTCTGTTTCGTGATACGATTACGGGTAAGAGAGTTACCCCCGCCGCTGAGGAGAGACACCAAAAATGACGCGCGCGCTGGTCACATTATTTTTCTGCGGAGATCTCATGACCGGTCGCGGAATCGATCAGATTCTGCCCGCAGCCAGTCCGCCACAGCTTTTTGAACCCTACGTCAGGGACGCACGGATGTACGTAACACTCGCCGAGAAGCGCAACGGCCTCATTCCGCGCAACGTGGACCACCGTTATGTCTGGGGGGCAGCGCTCGAGATCCTCAAGGAGATCCGGCCTGCCGCACGAATCGTCAATCTGGAAACAAGTATCACCCGGAGCGATGATTTCTGGCCGGGCAAGGGAATTCATTACCGAATGCACCCGGAGAACGTCGACGTCCTCAAGGCAGCCGCAATCGACTGCTGCGTTGTTGCTAACAACCACACGGCGGACTTCGGTTTCCGTGGACTCGGCGAAACTCTTGAAACTCTGCGCCGGGCAAACATCAAGTCGGCCGGAGCGGGCGAGACAGCGGCGG
Organism: Terrimicrobium sp.; assembly: GCA_036519995.1. Classification (GTDB taxonomy): domain Bacteria; phylum Verrucomicrobiota; class Verrucomicrobiia; order Chthoniobacterales; family Terrimicrobiaceae; genus DASTFP01. The sequence goes on from DATDKN010000194.1 coordinate 6,298, forward strand.
AGGCGGCTGCGCCAGCGGTTCTTGAAGTGGCGTCCGGCACGAGGCTGCTCGTCTTTGGATACGCAATGGATTCCGCCGGCGTGCCGGAATCCTGGGCGGCTGGTCCCTCTTCTCCGGGAGTGAATTTCCTTAGCGATCTTTCGGCGGAAACGCGCGCCACGACCGTCGACTCAATCAGACGGCAAAGCCGCCCCGGGGATCTGGTGATCTTCTCCGTGCACTGGGGAAGCAACTGGGGATATGACGTTCCCGATGAACAGATCGAGTTCGCTCGAGGACTGATCGATTCCGGGGCGGTCGATATTGTTCACGGCCATTCTTCACACCACGTTCGTCCGTTGGAAGTCTACAAAGGCAAACTCATCGTTTACGGCGCCGGAGATTTCCTCAATGACTACGAAGGCATTGAGGGAAACGAATCCTATCGCGACGACCTTGCACTGATGTACTTCCCGACGCTCGACGCGCAGACCGGTCAGCTCGTTCGCCTAAGGAT
>DATDKN010000195.1:0-4193 GCA_036519995.1 Terrimicrobium sp.
AAGAGTGGTGCTTTGCATGAAGGCGCTTTGGCTAACTTGTGTGGTGGAGCTGCCAGTTGGATAGAGATGGCTCCCTTGCCAACCCACGGGGCACCGCCTACTGCCCGGTCTGCAGCACGACGCGAAAGCGGGCCTTGCCGCTGATCATGCGGTCGTAAGCTTCCTCCACTCTCTCGAGCGGATAGACTTCATTCATGGACCTGACTCCGGTCAGTGCACTGAACTTGAGGGTGTCCTGCGAATCGTTAGCAGTGCCGGAATACCAACCTTTGACTGAGCGCCTTCCGAAGATCAGCAGGGCAGGCGAAACTTGGATTGAATCCGCCACGCCGACAATCATCAAAGTGCCGTTGAGTCCCAAACCTCCCTGCATCGCCGCCATTGCATCGGCATCCGTGACCGTTGTGAGGATCGCCTTGGCGCCCCCTAGCTTTTGCAATTCTGCGGCCGGGTCCTGTGCCTGGCTGTCAACGTAATGATGAGCGCCGAGTTGACGGGCCAAGGCTTCCTTGTCTTGTCCGCGTGCGATCCCGACCGTCTTGAAGCCCATTTGCGCAGCGTATTGAACGCCAAGATGACCGAGGCCTCCAAGCCCCTGCACGGCCACGACATCCCCTGGCCGCGCGCCGCTGTTCCTCAGGGCGTTATAGGTTGTGATGCCGGCACACATCAGCGGTGCGGCTTCCACTGGCTCTAGATCCTCGGGCACCGCTGCCACCCCGATGGCCGGAGCGAGCATGTAATCCGCGTATCCGCCGTCAAAGGAAATGCCGGTGGTCAGAAGCTGCACCTTACAGCCGAAGAAATCGCCGCTGCGACATGCATCGCATTGGCCACAATGACCGCCATGCCAGCCGACACCCACGCGTTGACCCCGTTTCCATGCGGTAACACCGTCTCCGAGCGCGTCAATCACCCCGACTACCTCGTGGCCGGGTACCCGTGGGTATTGCAAGCCCGGCAGGTGACCCTCCTTGACCACGGTATCACTGTGGCAGATCCCACAAGCTTGGACTCGAATTCTCACCCAGCCGGCGCCGGGTTCCGGAATGTCACGCTCTACGATCTCAAAGGGTCCGCCCGGACGGGCAACTTGTGCAGCACGCATCTTTGGCATAAACAGTTTCAGGTTCGAGGTGAAATTCGCCCTTTGGATGCTGGCATCCCTCGAGCAGTGAGAAGTAGCCACTCGACCGTATCTGCGGAAGAGGAGATGCGCCAAGCATAAACTACGGCGAAATGGTGGATCAAGGCGCCCACGGCCAGTAATAGGGTGATCGAGTCAGAGGTGGTGGCTCGTGCTTACAGTAGCAATGATGTCGTCCCGCTCGGTTCGAAGAAAAGCCAGGTTAGCCGTCGAGCACCTGCTTCTTAAGATTGAAAAGGGCTGACGATCTCTGGGAGAATATCTCCAATGAGAGCTTGACCATGAATGACGACTTCTCCCTCCGCGCGAAAGAGTTGGTAAATCGGATGACCCTTGAAGAAAAGGCGATTTTGCTCACTGGAAATGGATGGTGGGCAACGCACCCGATCGACCGGCTCGGAGTTCCCTCTATCTCGATTACGGACGGTCCGCATGGGGTTCGAAAGAGCCAAGGCGCAGGCCTCTCCACGAGCGTTCCCGCCACCTGCTTTCCGACTGCTTCTGCGCTTTCCTGCTCCTGGGACGCGGACCTGGTTCGTGAAGTCGGCGTCGCCTTGGGCGAAGAAAGCCAGGCCATTAATGTCCATATCCTTCTCGGTCCAGGAATCAATATGAAGCGCTCCCCGCTGGGCGGTCGAAACTTTGAGTACTTCTCAGAGGATCCGGTGCTCGCCGGTCGGCTCGCGGCAGCCTACATCGAGGGGGTGCAAAGCCAGGGGGTGGGCACTTCTCTGAAGCATTACGCCGTCAATAATCAGGAGTTTGAGCGCATGGCTACCAGCTCGAACGTGGACGAACGCACGTTGCACGAGATCTATTTGCCGGCATTCGAGATTGCCGTGAGAGATGGCAAGCCTTGGACAGTGATGAGCTCCTACAATCTTGTGAACGGCGTTTATGCCTCTGAACACGAGGAACTGCTGCGCGATATCTTGCGCAGGAACTGGGGCTTTGCGGGCTTCGTGGTGTCCGACTGGGGCGGCATCAATGACCGCGTGGCTGGTCTGAAAGCTGGCACCAATCTGGAAATGCCGGGCAGCGGTCGCTACAACGCCAACAAGATCATTCAAGCTGTCCAGAGCGGCGTACTTTCGACGGAGCAACTCGACGAAGCAGTAACAGAAGTCCTGGCCGTCATCTTAAAGGCACATGATGGCCACAAGGCCGACGTTAGCTTGGACGTTGATGCTCACCATGCATTAGCCCGGAGGGCGGCCAGCGAGAGCATTGTGCTTCTCCAGAATGTCGATCGCCTTTTGCCGTTGAATGTAAACGAGCTCAGGCGAATCGCCATTATCGGTGCGTTCGCTAGACTGCCGCGCTATCAGGGTTCCGGCAGCTCGCAGGTCAACCCAACAAAAGTTTCCAATGCCTACGACGAACTCGTCAAGATCGCCGGTAACGATCAAAAGTTTGTCTATGCAGTTGGATACAACAGTGAGGGCGAAGTCACAGAGCGCCTTCTCGACGAGGCTCGGAAGGCGGCCGTGAGAGCCGAGGTTGCGATCGTCTTTGCAGGCCTGCCGGACAGCTACGAATCAGAAGGTTTTGATCGGGCTTCGCTCGATATGCCTCTTGGTCACAAGCAGCTCATCGAAGCTGTCGCTAGTGTGCAGCCGAGCGTCGCTGTCGTCCTGATGAACGGCTCGGCGGTGACCATGCCGTGGGCGGATAGAGTCAAAGCGATCGTTGAGGCCTGGCTCGGTGGCCAAGCAGGCGGAGGCGCTATCGCAGATGTTCTCACCGGGGCGGTTAACCCTTCGGGAAAACTTGCCGAAACTTTCCCAAACAGCATCTATGATACCCCCACGTTCCCTCACTTCCCCGCGCGAAACAGACACGCAAATTACGGTGAAGGCATCTTCATTGGGTATCGCCACTACGACACGAAAAACCTCCAGCCGCTCTTCCCTTTTGGCTTTGGGCTAAGTTACACGACGTTCGCGTATACCGGAATCAGAGCCTCCGCCAGCTCGATTAAGGACAGCGACGATCTTACCGTAGAAGTCTCGGTAAAAAACACGGGCCCGGTCGCGGGTAAAGAGGTCATTCAATTGTACCTTCGTGAGCAGCATCCCTTAGTTCTTCGCCCTGAGAAAGAACTAAGGGCTTTCCAAAAGGTAGCGCTCTCGCCCGGGGAGGAGAAGACGGTGACGTTCCGACTAAGCAAGCGCGATTTCGCTTATTACGACACTGCTGTGCGTACGTGGTCCGTCCGTTCGGGCGACTTCGACATCCTTGCGGGTGGTTCCTCCCGTGATCTGCCCCTCAAGGCAACCGTTGCGGTGCAGGCAACGGATATTAGATATCCACAGCTAACCAGGACTTCCATGCTCAAGGACTTTCAGAATCATCCAAAAGGTCGGGCGTTCTACGGAGAGCTCTTGGAGGCAACTGGCATGGAGATCCCTTCCTTGGATGAAGGCCTCTCCGCAGAAGCCGTCGCGGAAAAGAGGAAGGCCAGAATGGCCGTGATGGCGTTTTTAGATGAAATGATCGTTAACAAAATACCGGCATTTTCAGAGGGCAGATTCACAGACCAGCGTCTGGATGAAATCCTTCGAGAAGTCCAATAGCCTTTCCCGGTGTGTCTCAAGGCGAGAACTTTCGAATCCATACAAGTCGCGATCGACGCGCGTCCCTGCATCTCGAAGGCGAGCGTTGCTCCTCTCGAAGGCCTCCCGTCCCCTGCCAAAACCCCATGTGATTGACGCCGGTTGAGCCGGATGTCGGAAGCTGCAATCATATCAAAGGCCTCGAGCCAGCGGCTTCCAATTGACTTGATCTTCGTCGCAAAATGACCCATAATCCGCTCGCACTCAGCCAGATTCATAAGATCCGCCTTTAGTATCAAATTATTGCGAGAGCCAACGCCCCCACAACGAGATCCGAAACAAACCTGACGAATAACTCTGACCTGTGCAGACGACGCTCGAGGCAAGGTATGAACACGCTACTCGTCTATATGGTAAATCCTCAGCATATCGAACAAGTGAACGCGTTCCTGCTGGCTAATAACGGTCGCGAGCTTTCGCCCGACACAGGC
>DATDKN010000196.1:0-2859 GCA_036519995.1 Terrimicrobium sp.
CAAAGGTGACGGTCTACAGAAAAAGCTCTGTTTCGTGATCGAAATAGGACCCTTCAGCGGACGTTTTGACGCTTTTCACCTTGGAGCGACGACCAGATGGCCCTCCGCGGTCTCTTCCAGCCGCTCAAGCGCCGCGAATTCATGCTCATGGCCTAAAATTGTCCCGTTTGGGTTCTCTCGAACCGGACAATTCTGACACTTTCGTGTCCTCACCCCTAAATGCTTTCCGTCCGTTCGGGTGGGTAACGCCCGAATCGCGACTTCTTGCAGCTCGATGCGAGAGGTTCGCATGATTTGCTAGCCTCCGGCGAAATTAGCCAAAACAACTCCCGGCAGATTTTCTGATTGGATCAAAGGAGCAAAGTGGACGGATCACTTTATTGGCACTGAATTGGCAGCAAAATTGTAACCCGCCCGGCGACTTCCTTGATATTACAAGATGTAAGTCTTCGTGACTAGACGGGCCGGGGCGATACGAAGACCAGTGACCCAAGTATCTGCATAACGCGATAACGGTCGTGTCAAACGCTGGGTCGCCTCGAAATTGAAGGATTGGGAGGTCGTCGTCGATTAGGATGGGAAAACCTATCGAGAACAACGCGGTCAGCTTCGCGATCCGGCTGGGCTCTCCCTCGCCATGCTCCTCATCTAGTTTTCAGGCAGCTGGTTCTACGGTTAGACGTTCTTGGCACCGTCAATCATTCGTCGCTGGGCCGTTTCGCGGAAGTACCACCCGGAACGTCGATCCCGCACCCAGCTTGCTATCCAGTTCAATGCGACCACCCAACAGACGGACGAGGCGGCCCGTAATGGCAAGGCCAAGTCCAATGCCCGGCTCGGTTTCCCGGCAGGTCGAAGCCCGGTAAAACTCATTAAATATCTGCTCGTGCTCCTCAGGTGCAATTCCACAGCCAGTATCACTTACCTCAATACGCCAATTGCCTTCCGGCTCGCCCCAAAATGTGAATTTCACTTCTCCTGTTGCCGTGTATTTGACGGCGTTCGTCAGAAGATTGAGGCACACGCGATGCAATTGATGACGATCTGTAACTACCTCTCCAAGGGTGGGATCGCGATGTCCGAAAAAAGCTAGGCCTTTTTGCTCGGCGATCTCCCGCCCAAAAGCCGCCGATTCATGAAAGAGCGAATCCGGTTCGCATCGCTCGAGACGAGGGCGCTCGGCGTCCAGTGTTGCAAACTCCAGCAATTGCTTCATCAGCGCGATCATAGCGGTTACACTCCTGGAAAGCGATTCCGTACATGAATCGATTGAATCCCGATCTTTCTTGAAAACAGAAACCCGCATTTGTATCGCACTGAGGTGATTGGCAATCTCGTGTGTGATCGTGCGCAGCATCTGAAGGCGCTGGTGGTCTTTCTTGAGAAGTTGATCATTAGTTTCCTCATACCGCCGAGCGACAAAACCGGCCGTTGAGTTGCTGATTGTCAAATCAAGGCACGCATGCAGGAGATCGCTGGCTTGGACCTGCAGCTTCAACTCCGCCTTTGTGTCGCGGTAAAACCTGAAGAGTTCTTCAATCAATACCTTTCGCAGGACGGAAATCTCGCGCAGCACTTCGTCCAGACAATACTGCTGTTTCCACCGAATTTCGCCATGGGACTGACTGTCGACGTGATCGACGGGTGTTCCCCGGAGCTGCTTAATGAGGGTATCGAGCAGATAGGGCAAATGATCGAGAAGCTCTTCTCGTGGCAGATCATCCGCGGAAGGAATTTTTCTGTCGCCACGCACCCGACGAAGCCATTCGGCGGTGATTTCCTTGCGCCGTTGATCAAGGAAGTCTGCGAAGGGGGATACGTCGTCCGGCATAATCGGATGATGCGCCCTGAGGGCCGAGCTCGTCGAGGCGGATCTCTTGCCGCTCGGCCAGCCAGTGGGCCGCGACGCACTCGCGGGGGCGATGCTTACGCAGTTACTGCAACAGCAAGGCTTGGCGGCCAAGAACGCCCTGGGGAAACTCTCCGCTGGCGAGTTGCTTGACCTTGTGGAGAAGTCGGATGTGGGCGCGGCTTGCATCTCGGTAGTCTCACCTTCGACTGTCATCCAAGCGCGTTATCTCTGTGCAAAACTACGGGTGCGTTTCCCCCAACTGAAGATGGTTATCGGACTCTGGGGCACGACCGAAGGCTTAACTGATGCGGCCAGGCGGCTGCGCGATTCGGGGGCGAACGAGGTTGTGGCCACCCTCAATGACGCTGTCCTCCAGCTGTCTGCAGATGTTGACGCCATTGCCACTGCGGAGCAGAAGGTCGCCGATCTGAAAGCGCAACATCGACGCTGAGCGGGACCTTCCCACATCCCTTGATTTCGATGAGGTCGGCAGCAGCCGGTCCGGAACGTAGATCGCGATGCGCGCGAATATCATCACCGCTCCGGTTTTCCCCGGTGGTGCTGCCGATGGCGCCGCAGTCGTGGGGATGATGGTCGGCGGGGCGCAGGCCCCTTGGGTGGGATTCCGCGAGAAGAACACCCCCCTGGCACTTACGGCACCAGCGCCAGCCATCCTGGCCTCCCGGAATGCCCGTCACCCATCAGCGTAGCATAGTGGCCGCTCTGACTCGCCTCTGCCGGGGCAAGCTCCCTGAGAGGGGTTTCCTGTCACCTTCACATACAGTTTACCTAAGAGTGCCAAAGCCGCCACAATTTCTGGCTCTATGACCCCCGCACCGACACTCCGCGGAAAGTGTTTCACGCCTCTTGAGGCTTGGAGGAACCATGGAGAAAAAGAGAATTCTACTCGTCGGCGAAAGCTGGGTCACTTCAGCAAATCACACAAAGGGATGGGACACGTTCTCGAGCGTGACGTTTCACTTGGGGGCCGAACCGCTCGTCGATGC
>DATDKN010000197.1:0-10480 GCA_036519995.1 Terrimicrobium sp.
GCTATTGACGCTGAAAATCGAAATACCGCGCTGGCTTGCTTCATCGAAGCCTGAGCGGAGGAGAAAATGGACATCCACCCCGTTGGCAGCCAGCTTGCCACCGTAGTAGAGACCGACGGATCCCGAACCAATGACGGCGACTTTGCCGACGGTTGACACAAAGCGCTGACTCTTATCTTGACCGAATTTCCGACAGACCGGACTCGAAATCTCGCTCAAGCTCTCCTCTTCGGTCGCTCGGTATGCCGGATCAGCCAGGTTTCGTATGCGTAAGGAGCCTGCTGCAAAACCACGTTCCGCTGTTGCTAATCAGGTATGCCAGCGCCCTTCTCTTTCAGCATGCCCTCTTTGCCGACTTTTCCGGTGATGAGCCGAGCACCCTTTGCGTAGTTAACGTGTGCCCAAGCCCATTGCCAGAAGACGAAAACGCGGTTTCGGAACCCGATGAGAAATATGAGGTGAACGAAAACCCACGCCAACCAGGCGAGGTGGCCGCTGAACTTCATCCCCGCGACCTGGGCAACTGCCTTATAGCGCCCGATAGTTGCCATGCTTCCCTTGTCAAAATAGCTCCACTGCAGTGGCGGTTCACCTCGAAGCTGGCGCTCGATATTCTTGGCGGCATGGCGTCCAGCCTGCATAGCCGCGGGACTCACTCCCGGCACTGGCTTGCCGCCGTCATAGCTGGTGGCTATCATGTCGCCGATCGCTTGGATCTCTGGACGGCCAGGGATGGTCAGGTCGGGGTTCACTTTGACCCGACCCTGACGATCAGTTTCCCCACCGAGCATTGCGGCCAGCGGTGAAGCTTTGTTGCCAGCCGCCCAGATCACCGTGCGTGTCTTGATGACCTGCTTATTAACGTCCACTTCTCCCTCTGCCAGGCGTGTCACTGCGCTGTTCAAGAGGACTTCGACGTGAAGGTCCTTAAGCTGCCGAAGCGCACTTTCGGAGAGCGCTGGGTCAAAGGGAGGAAGGACCCGCGGAGCGGCCTCTACCAGGATGACACGAGCCGACGTTGGATCGATGTGGCGAAAGTCGCTCCGAAGTGTGAAACGTGCGAGTTCGGAAATTGCCCCGGCCATTTCGACTCCCGTCGGACCCGCCCCCACGATCACGAAGGTCAAAGCTTGCCTGCGCTCTTCATCATTACTGGCCTTTTCAGCCACCTCGAAGGCCAGGAGCACGCGGCGCCGGATCTCGAGAGCATCTTTAATGCTTTTGAGACCGGGCGCTTGATCTTCCCATTGGTCGTTGCCGAAATAATGATGACGCGCCCCGGCCGCCACAATTAGGTAGTCATATTTAAAAGTAAGGTCTTCCGTAATGACCTCGCGGCTCTCCGGATTGATTTGTTTGACCTCGTCGAGAATGACTCGGACGTTGGGTTGGTTGCGAAGAATGCCGCGGATCGGCTGGGCGATATCGGCAGGCGACAATTCGGCAGTGGCTACCTGGTAAAGAAGGGGTTGGAAAAGGTGATGATTGCTCCTGTCAATAAGAATAATTTTGACGGGAGCATTGGCCAGCGCCTTGGCGGCACTGAGTCCAGCAAAACCTCCTCCAATGATGACAACCACGGGCAGGCTTGCTTTTTCGTTCGAAGAGGAAACGGTGGGTAGGCTTGCTTTTTCGTTCGAAGAAGAAACAGTAGTCATAGTTTGTGATCGTTTAAGAAACTCTATGAGGTGGGGCAGGCGTCCAAACTAGAAGCGCAGCAAAATCCGAACATGGCAACAACAATCGAACACCCTGATAGCTTGACGAGGAGCCTTGGGCAAGTGCGCAAAGTGCAGGAGGCGGGAGAATTGTTCGGCGAGCAGCTCACGTTGAATATGGGCCCCTCGCACCCGTCCACCCACGGCGTGCTACGTATTGTCCTCGAGCTGGATGGGGAGGTAATCACCAGGGCGACTCCCGACATCGGCTATCTCCACCGTGGAGACGAAAAGATCGCCGAGAACATGCAATACAATCAGTTTGTGCCCTACACCGACCGACTTGATTACCTCGCACCGATCGCAAATAATGTGGCCTATGCGCTCGCGGTCGAGAAACTGATGGGGTGGGAGCTACCGCCTCGCGGCAAGGCAATTCGAGTCATCTGTTGCGAGTTGGCACGGATCTCAGCCCACATGCTGGGAATCGGCGCGATGGCTATGGATATTGGCGCAGTCACCGTTTTTCTCTACACGTTTCTCGAACGCGAAAAGATCTACAATCTTGTCGAATTGTTGAGCGGGGCACGTTTCACCACGAGCTACACACGCATCGGCGGTCAGACGCGGGATCTTCCAGACTCCTTTATCCCACAGTTGCGCGATTTCATCGCTGGAGTCAGGCCCGCCATCGCCGAGCTGGACAAGCTCCTCACACGAAATCGCATTTTCATTGATCGATGCAAGAACATCGGCGTGATCTCGAAGGTCGAGGCAATTGCATACGCCATCTCGGGTCCCAATTTGCGCGGGTCGGGCGTCGAACACGATGTCCGGCGAAAGCACCCTTACTTGGACTATGGGAATTACGACTTTGAGATCCCGATAGGCAGCGTGGGAGACGCGTTCGACCGTTATCTTGTCCGAATGGAGGAAATGCGACAAAGCGTCCGCATTCTGGAGCAGGTCATCGAGAAACTTCCCGGGGGAGAGATCAACTACGTTGACGCCAAACAGATGTTGCCGCCGAAGGTCGACGTTCTCACCAAGATGGAGGAATTGATCCATCATTTTATCCTGGTGACCGAGGGAGTCGATGCACCTGTGGGCGAGGTTTATTTTGGCGCCGAGAATCCGAAGGGAGAACTCGGTTTCTATATCTGCAGTAAGGGAGGCGGTGTGCCGTACCGCCTGAAGATTCGAGCCCCCAGCTTCGTCAACCTGAGTATTCTGCCGAAGATCTTACCCGGTCACATGATCAGCGATGTCGTGACAATTTTGGGCTCCTTCGATTTCGTGATGGGCGAGTGCGACCGATAGCCGGGCAGGAGCTTGGCTACCCCGGCGGCCACTTCATTTGACGCCCCCCGAGCACATGAACGTGAAGATGCGGCACGCTCTCGCCCGCATGCCAGCCCTGGTTCACAATAACCCGATACCCGTTTTCCGCGATACCCTCCCGCTTGGCCACCTCTGCCGCCGTCAGCAGTAAGTGACCCAATAAAGTTTCATCGGCATCGGTCGCTTCACCGAGCCGCGGAATAGCTTTTTTGGGGATGACGAGAACGTGAATCGGGGCTTGGGGGTTAATGTCGCGAATCGCCACGCACCGGTCATCCTCATGAATAATCTGCGCCGGAACCTCTCGGTTAACGATTTTTTCAAACAGGGTCATGACAATTGCATCTGCAACTCCGCGCCCGGTGAAGAGTCCACTTCGTTGCGCACGAAGTTGACGACTTCTTCAAGAAGCCCGGAGCAATCGCGGCGCCAGTTCTTTGCGGATCTCAGGATCTTAATTCCGGAGTGCGCATCACAAATTTCCAAGCGTTCCACCTTGGCCTCGAGAGCTTCGCGAAGGCGCGAACGAAGAAGATCAAAGAAGGCGAGTTCGTAGCCGCAGCCGGCGGCCCGCGCAAGGTCGACCAGTGAGATTCGGGTCGGAGGAGGAACAGCGCAAAAATGACCGGCGACGTCCGCATAGCCGATGACTTGAAGAACAGATTGCACCGCCTTTTCGAGACGTCCGATCGCGACAACACTTTCGGGGAAATCTTGCTCGAGATAGTTGGTGACACTTTCGGTTACATGAGGGGCTAGCCACCACTTCTTGTAACCGGCGCGCTCCGCCGCGCGGGCCAGCGTTCCGGCAAGCCAGCCACGCTCGAATTGAATTACCTGGCCATCGCTAAACCGGACGAGGGGTAAGTTATTCGGAAGACTGATCATGCCTGGAAGAGTTCGGGTTGGGCAGAAGAGCGTGACGAGCGCTTTTCCTGATAGGTTTGGATTTCTTCGATGAAATCTCCAATCTCCTGAAATTGCCGATAAACCGAGGCATAGCGAACATAGGCGATGGGATCGATGGCGTGTAGCTTCTCCATGACCATAGCCCCGATCAAGCGCGTGGGGATTTCGCGCTTCTGTTGCGACTCGAGCTCGTGTAATAGCTCCTCGACCGCTCGCTCAATTTGTTCCATCCCAATGGGCCGCTTTTCACAAGCCTTCACCAGACTGGTAAGAAGCTTGTGCCGGTCTAAGGGCTCGTGTCGACCGTCCCGCTTAATCGCACGCAGTTCGACCCGTTCGATCTCTTCGTAAGTCGTGTAGCGCGTCTCGCACGCGAGGCACTCCCGTCGTCGACGAATGCTATCACCGTCTCTCGATAGACGGGAGTCAATCACCTTATCTTGAAGGGAACCGCACTTAGGGCAACGCATTGTGGTGCCTTAACTCTTGTTTGCGAATTCACCACAATATCTTGAGATGTCAACCGGTTTATCGATCTTTTCTCGACAAGAGGTCGATGAGCAAACGTTCGATGATAACCGCGTCGGTGAGCGTTCCGCTAAGGAGTTGCTGGTTTGCCGCCGCGCAGGAGGCAAATCCTTCTCTAAGCTCCTCGAGCGTATAATGGGAGGCACTAGTTGCCGCGATTCCCAGAAGATATACGCTGAGGGTGCCATCTTTCTTGCGCGGAAGATGCGCGGTGTCGGCCGGGGAAAGGCGCTTCAGTGTTCCGGCAAAGAACTGCGGCTGCGAGGGAGGGGACAAGTGGTGTCTCAGAATAAGATCCTTGACGAGAAGAAGATTGCGCACGGTGGGGACGACGGCGGCGAGAAGGATGGCTATGCCACGTTCGCCTTGGTGAATCAGCTGTTGGAGAGTTTCCAGCGCCAGCGCAAGGTCTCGTTGCAAAATGGCGTCGCTCAGGTCGAAAATGCCCCCTTCGCGGGTCTGCGGCACTAAAAGCCGGACGTCTCCTGAGCTGATGCGGGCGCCGGTTCCGAACGCCGTCTCGAGCTTGCCGAGTTCACTCTCGAGTTGAAGCGGATTCAGTCCAACGCGGGCGGCGAGGATATCCACTGCGTCTGGACGCAATTGGACGCCGTGCTCCCGCGCGCGCACCGCGGTCCATTCCGCAATCGCCTCCTCGTCTCCCCGAAATCCAAGGTTGGGAAGATCATAGACCGCAGTGGTCGCGAGTTTCGTCAAGAGCTTGTAGCCCGTTCTGCGCTTATCGGCCAACGGTGCGCTCAGAAGAAAGCTAACGCCTTCGGGCAGTCCCGATTCAAGAACCTCGCAGAGTCTTTCAAGCGCCCGAGTGACGCTCTCCGAACGTCCGGCGCCGGAATCAGCCAGGAACGAGGCGTTCTTCAGCCAAACCAATTTGGAACCGCCGAGGAACGGGAGGGTCTGCAGCGCCTGGCTGGCTTGCTGGAGCGCGCTAATCGCCGCCTCGACGTTGTCCGCGGCGCCGTCGATCATCTCGAGACCGAATACGTCTGCATCCGGCGCCAGCTCCTTTGCGAGCTCGATGGCCGCCTTCCTTACGGCAGCCTCATCGGATCCAGTAACGAAGTGGACTTCAGAAGCTCTCGTCTTCGCCGAAACCATCAGACAACCGATCGTTTGCGGCCTCTCCTTCCGCTTGGATACCTGCTGGGAACTCTCCTTGGCTCGACCTTCCCAATCCCTGAACCGCTTTTGAGCTCGGCAATTTGATCACGCAACAGAGCGGCGCGTTCATATTCGAGGCCGGCAGCAGCAGAGGCCATGTCACGCTCCAATTCGCGAATGAGTTCGTTGAGATCGAAGTCTGCCGGAGACTCATTGACGATGCCTTGCTCCACTTCGCGAGCCTTCAAGATCACATGTAAACTTTCTTGGACGGCACGTCGAACACTCTTGGGAGTGATGCCGTGTTCCTCATTGTACGCCAGTTGGCGTGCCCGCCGATACTCACTCACATCGAGCAGCCTTTGCATGCTGCCGGTTACCTGGTCCGCAAAAAGAACGACCTCTCCGTTGACGTGTCGCGCAGCTCGTCCCGCCGTCTGGATCAGAGAGGTCTGCGAGCGCAGGTAGCCCTCCTTGTCGGCGTCCAGGATGCAAACAAGGCTAACCTCTGGCAGGTCCAAGCCTTCACGAAGCAGGTTAATTCCTACCAACACGTCGCACTCTCCGGAGCGCAGACCACGTAGGATTTCGACTCGTTCGATTGTATCAATGTCGCTGTGAAGGTAGCGGACTTTCAGGCCGATGTCGCGCAGGTAATCCGCCAGGTCCTCGGCGGTCCGCTTCGTCAAGGTGGTCACGAGAACTCGCTCCCCTTTCTCGATGCGCTGTCGACACAATTCGATCGTGTCGTCGATTTGATTCTTCAGTCCTCGAACAGTGATTTTCGGATCGAGAAGGCCGGTCGGGCGAATGATCTGCTCAACCACAAGGGGAGCGCCGGGAGTTAATGGGTCGAATTCGCGGGCAACTCTCGGTTTTTGATGTTGGCCCGTATCGTGAGGTAAGTTAACCCACCCTCGCTCGCGGAACTGGTCACCGGAAGTGGCGATAAAGCTTCGATTGCCGACCACACTGTTCCGAAACTCGAATTCGCCGGGCGTCGCACTTACGTAGACTAACTGGCGCGTCATCGTCATGAATTCATCGAAATTCAGCGGCCGATTGTCGAGTGCGCTGGGGAGCCGGAAACCGTAGTTGACGAGGACTGTCTTGCGCGAGCGATCTCCCGCAAACATGCCACCGATCTGTGGAACGGTTGCATGAGACTCATCGATCACAAGAAGGAAATCTTCGGGCAGAAAGTCCATAAGTGTGTAGGGTCGCGAGCCGGGAGGGCGTCCACTGAGGTGGCGCGAATAGTTCTCGATGCCATTGCAGAATCCCATTTCCTGCATCATCTCCAAATCAAACTCTGTGCGCTGTTTAAGCCGCTGCGCCTCGACAAGCTTGTTCTCGCGCTCCAGCACGGTAATACGCTCATCAAGTTCTTGACGGATTGCTCGCACCGCCCGCTGGAGCTTGTCGTAAGGAGTCACGAACTGCTTGGCGGGATAGATTGTTAGAGTGGTAAGAGTCGACGTAGCCCGCCCGGTCAGCGGATCGAACTGGCTGATGCGCTCGATCTCATCACCGAAAAATTCAACGCGAATGGCTTCTTCGTCCACCTGTGCCTGGTGCACCTCAACGACGTCGCCGCGAACGCGAAACTTCCCTCGACCGAACGCGATATCGTTGCGCTCATAAAGCATATCCACGAGCTTCGCGAGAAAGGCCTCGCGACTCATGGTCTGCCCCTGCTTGATGGTGACGAGCATTTGCAAGAAATCCTCGGGCGACGCCAGGCCATAGATGCAGGAGACGCTTGCCACAACGATCGTATCGCGTCGCGAGAGCAGCGAGCTAACGGCCGAAAGTCGAAGCCGCTCAATCTCTTCATTGATCGAAGAATCCTTTTCGATGTAGGTATCGGTCCGCGGGATGTAGGCTTCCGGCTGATAATAATCGAAATAACTGACAAAATATTCGACGGCATTGTGCGGGAAGAACTGCCTGAACTCGCTATAGAGCTGCGCCGCCAGCGTCTTGTTATGAGACATCACCAAAGTTGGCCGATCGAGTTCCTTGATTACATTTGCGATGGTGAAGGTTTTGCCTGAGCCGGTTACGCCCAGCAAGGTTTGGTGGCGGTTTCCTGCCACCAGAGAACGGGTCAATTTGCCGATGGCTTGCTCCTGATCACCACGGGGCTCATAGGTGGCCGCCAATTCGAAAGACATAACCCAACAATTTACGGAGGAACGGAGCTGCCGCAAGCGATCGGCCGCAGATGATCACTCCGGCACGTTGCCTTCAGCTCCGCAGCCGGCGATTGCAATAAGAAGTTGCCGTGCGACCATGAGTCTGTGAAATACTTTGTGGCAGATCCATTATGAATCCGCGTTTGATCTCGAAAGACTTGCAGCCACTCCTGCGCAAGGTCGAGAGTGGGCTTCGCATCTCCGAAGAGGACGCGAACCATCTTTATAGCAGCCCGGACATTAATGGAATTGGGGCGATCGCGAACATCGTCCGTGAGCGGAAGAATGGGAACGTTGCGACCTATATTCACAATCGCTACGTCAACTATTCCAACGTCTGCCTCCTTTCCTGCCAATTCTGTGCCTTCGGTGCCAAGAAGCGCGAAGCGCATGCATTCGAAATGGCTATTCCCGAGATCGTCCAGACCGTTCGTGATGCGTTGAACCTTGGTATTACCGAGATTCATATGGTCGGAGGGCTCCACCCGACTCTGAAACGGGATTGGTATCTCGAGTTATTACGCAACCTTCACGGACTCGACGAGCAGTTGATCATCAAGGCGTTCACCGCCATCGAGATCAGACACCTCGCCGAGCGCGTCTTCAAACTTCCCCTCCGCGCTACGCTTGAGCTTCTCCGGGAGAACGGACTGGGTGCGATTACCGGCGGCGGCGCCGAGATTTTTGATCCGGAGATTCGCGATAAGATCTGCCGGGGCAAGGAAAGCGCCGAAGAATGGATTGAAGTGCACAGAATCTGGCACCAAATGGGGGGCCACAGCACTTGTACCATGCTCTACGGTCACATCGAAACTGCCTCTCACCGGATCGATCATCTGAGACGCCTGCGCGAACTTCAGGACGAGACCGGTGGCTTTACCGGATTTATTCCCTTTGCCTTTGAGCCTGAAGGTGCTCGCCCTGTCCTGCGCGGAATCGCCCGTGCCACCGCATTCGAGGAATTGCGCAACCTGGCGATCAGCCGAATCTTCCTCGATAACATTCCTCACATCACCGCTTATTGGATCAGTCTTGGCCTCCCACTCGCGCAACTTTCCCTCAGTTACGGAGTTGATGATCTTCATGGCACCATCATCGAAGAGAAGATCTTCCATATGGCAGGAGCACGAACACCACAGCAGCAAACGGTAGAGGCTCTTGAGAAGGCCATCCGTGAGGCAGGCCGCATCCCGATGCAACGGAACAGCTTCTACGAGCGCATATCCAATGCCACGCCGCGGGCCCCGGACCTGGCGGCGGCGTGAGTCCAGCTGTCTCCGCTCTCTCCGGTCTGCGAATCGGTCCGGTTTCCTATCTCAACGCCAAACCGTTGATCTGGGGCCTCAATTCGAGTTTCCTCAAAACGGATGTCCCAGCGGCCTTATCGGAGCAGTTTTTCGCGGCAAAATTGGATATCGCTCTGCTGCCGGTCATCGACGTCCTTCGAGCGGGCGCGGCATCGATTGTCGATAATGTTGGCATCGCCTGCGATGGCGAGGTCTTCAGCGTCGTGGTCGCCAGCCGGACAAGCTTCTTCGAGACGCGCCAGATTCACCTTGATCCTGCTTCCCGCAGCTCGACAGCGCTCCTGCGGGTTTTGCTTGCTGAGTTTTATCCCGGAGGCCCGCAAATCGCGGAAGGCGAGGAGATGCCTCACGACGGGGCACGACTACTGATCGGTGACTCGGCCATCGCGTTCCGTCGATGTAAGGGATCAACCTGGCACTATCACGACCTGGGATGGCTTTGGAAAGTTCATACCGGATTTCCCTTTGTTTTTGCCGTCTGGGCGGTGGCCAGTGGTGCAAGTTCTTCGGTTTTCGATGCACTCCGCGACGTCAAAGCGGCCGGGCTCGCGGCACGCAGAGAGATCGCTGCGCGGGAACCCGATCCAGAGTTCGCCTACGCCTACCTGACACAGCATATCCGCTACGACATCGGCAGCGACGAGAAGGCGGGTCTTCGACACTTTGAGAGGCTGGCGAAGCGTCACGGCATTCTTCCAGAGACCCCTTCGGCCAGACTGGATTTCCGTTGAGGCGATCTTTCAATCCGAGCGCGATGGCGACGCGTTCGGGGCAAAACGGGGTAGATACTGTTTGCGAAAGAACTCAGCATTCCACGGCTTTTCCGACAGAATGGTTCTGCGGGAAGGAGGCACGACATAGGCAAGAGCAAGCCTCTCTCCTTCCGGACAAAGCACAGACACCTGTTCAAGCTCGTAGAAATCATCCTCAAATGCGGTAAGACGCTCCCACTCTAGCTCGCTGATGTTTGAGTAAAGGATTCCTTCTACTTTCCCGCCGCCACTCTCCCTGATCAGGCCAGGAAACAACTCGCCGACAACCTCGAGGCGTCGATAGCCGTTGATTGCTGCGGGACAACACGCGGGAATACGCCCGATAACCGATCTAATCACCGGCGCGAACATCAGTGTGCCGTAAGCAAATAGTGGCATGCTCCCTAGAAATCGTCCGGTCACACCAATCTCAAATGAAAGCTTCAGCAACTGAATCTGCCAGGAGCCGTCCCTTGGGTGTAAGAAACCAGCGACTTTCCTTTAGGACGAGCAGACCGATCGCGGCGAATTCCTCGGCTTGAGCCTTCGCAATGAGTTCCGAAGCGACCCCGTAGTTCGTGCGGAGAGAAAAGGCGACGTGTTCTGAACGGCGCACGCTTTCGGAAAGCGTCTCTCGGAAATCGATAGGCTCTTGGTTCGCGTTG
>DATDKN010000198.1:0-4435 GCA_036519995.1 Terrimicrobium sp.
AGGGCGGGCTCTTGTTTGAGGTGCTTTAGCTAGTTGACGATTTGCCCGTCTACTTTGCAAAGCAATTTGGCTACTTTTCTTCTAAAGAACATGGCAGGAAATGTCTGTGAACTTCGGCGGATTTTGGAGGACTTGTTATGACTGAGCGTTATGACTCTTGCTTGCTTGGAGCCTTGTGGTTTGTCAAGTCGCCTATAATGAGGAACCTATATGCAATTAGCCCATCATCATAACTCACGATGCCAAAGCAGGCTGAAGTTGCAGAGATCCTTTCGGGAATCTTTCCCGGAGACGCAATCCTCACAACTCGTGAGGACCTGGTCCCCTATTCCTTTGATGCCACGGCCGCGCTGCAGCAAATGCCGACAGCGGTTGTCTTCGCGAAAAGAGTAGAGGAAGTCTCGCGTTTGCTCGAGGCGGCCAATCGGCACGGCCTGGTGATCGTGCCAAGAGGGTCCGGGACAGGACTCAGTGGAGGGAGTATCCCGCTCGAGGAGAGCATTGTCCTTTGCCTTTCGCGCATGAACAGCATCCTGGAGGTAGACCCGAGAAATCTCACGCTTCTCGCCGAGGCCGGCGCGACAACTCTGGACGTCGCGTTGGCGGCTGAGAGAGCCGGTTTGTTCTATCCGCCGGACCCTGGTTCCATGAAGATTTCGACCATTGGTGGGAACGTTGCGGAAAACTCAGGCGGTCTGCGCGGGCTGAAGTATGGAGTGACCCGAGATTATGTGATGGGACTTGAGGTTGTCCTGCCTTCCGGAGAGGTGATTTTTACGGGCAACAAATGCGTGAAGGATGTCGCCGGCTATTCTCTCCGCGATATATTTATTGGATCGGAAGGAACGCTGGGCGTGGTAACGAAAGTCTTGCTGAGCCTCATTCCGAAACCGGCTGCAGGCAAAACCCTGCTGGCGATATTTGATCGGATGGAGGATGCCGCCAATACCGTCTCGGCGATCATTGCGGCAAAAATTATTCCTTGCACGCTGGAGTTTCTTGATCGTGTGACCATCAACTGCGTTGAGGACTACGCGGCCATCGGCTTGCCGCGTGAAGCCGCCGCCATCCTGCTGATGGAGACTGATGGTCATCCCGCTGCCGTCGAGGAGGAGGCGGCCCGAATGGCGGAGATAGCGCGCAATTTGCACGCCTCTGATGTGCGGGTCGCGCAAACCGCAGACGAAGCGGTACGGTTGGCCACCGCTCGCCGTGCAGCCTTTTCGTCGCTCGCACGCATCGCTCCAACGACAATCCTCGAAGACGCCACGGTCCCGCGCAGCGAACTCACTCAGATGGTCGAACACATCCAGCAGATCGCTGAGAAGTATCGTCTGAAGGTCGGGACCTTTGGACACATGGGCGACGGCAACTTGCACCCCACCTTTTTGACGAATGAAAAGGATGCCGAAGAAATGCATCGCGTGGAGTTGGCGATGAAGGAGATCTTCGATCGCGCACTGGCGCTCGGAGGAACAATTACCGGGGAGCACGGTGTCGGTCTCGCCAAAAAACCATTTTTGAAAGGTGCCGTGGGCGAGTTGAACCTCGAGGTAATGAAACAGATCAAACGAGCCTTCGATCCCAACGGGGTCTTGAATCCGGGAAAGATTTTTTGATGAAGGCCAATACTAAGCAACTGCTCGCTAGAAACGTTCTCTGGGGAATTCCTGGCCAAGGAAAGCATTCGTCCGTCCGGAGCGGAACGCGGGCGCACGGCAAGGAGACTTCGAGTGTCCGTTAAGGATCGAACGCAGGGCGAGAAAGGGCATAGTCCGCTGCGCGAGCTCGACTATGCGCTCCTGCAACAGTGCATCCATTGCGGAATGTGTCTGCCGACCTGTCCCACATATGATGCCACCAAGATCGAGCGGAACAGCCCGCGCGGTCGAATCGCGCTGATGCGCGCGATCGCAGACCACCGGCTTGAACCGAGCAGAATCTTCGGGGAAGAGATGTATTTTTGTCTTGGCTGCCTGGCTTGCGAGACCGCCTGTCCGGCGGGGGTGAAATATGCCCAGCTTTTTGAGGCGGCACGCGAAGAGGCCGAGGAAGCTCGGGTGCTGGAGAATCCGAGACGTGACACAATTCGTTCGCTCATGCTGCGAGGCCTCTTTATGCACCCGCGATTGCTTAGATTTGCCGGCCGGCTCCTTTGGTTTTATCAGGCACTCGGCGCGCAGAAATTGCTTCGGGTTCTTGGACTAATCAAAATCCTTCCCTATCGCTTGCGAGAACTGGAAAGGATGACGCCGAGGGCCAAGGCAAGATTCTCGGGGCAGCTGATCAAGCCTATCGAGCGGCCGAAAGGGCCGATCGTTTATCGTGTGGCGGTGCTCACGGGTTGTGTCCAGGACATCGCTTTTTCGGACATCAACCGGGATACGGTTGATGTTCTCCTTGCCAACGGATGTGAGGTTTACACCCCGGGCGTTCAGCACTGTTGCGGTTCGTTGCACGCACACAATGGCGATATCGAGGCGGCGAAGAAACTTGCCCGCCGGCAACTCGACACGTTCGAACCGGAAAAGCTTGACGCCATCATCACGAACGCGGCCGGTTGCGGCTCGCATCTCAAGAGTTATGGACTGCTTTTGACCGGCGATCCGAAGTATTCGTCAAGGGCACGCGAATGGTCAGCGAAAGTTCGCGATATTCACGAGTGGCTTTGCGCGGTCGGGTTTCGAAAGCCGCGCGTCGGAAAATCGCCGATCGTGCCAAAGTCCGTCACTTACCACGAGGCTTGTCATCTGTGCCACGGTCAAAAGATAACCCGACAGCCGCGGGAAATCCTCACTGCGATCCCTGGTCTCAAATTGATCGAACTTCCTGAGTCGATGTGGTGTTGCGGCAGCGCGGGCGTATACAATATCACGCAACCGGAGATGGCCGCAAAACTTCAGGAACGCAAGGTGCGTCACATCGCCGAGACTGGCGCCTCGACGGTGGCCACGGCCAATCCGGGTTGCTTGTTGCAGCTCGAGAGCGGATTGCGCAAGTTCTCTCACAAGGTGGCGGTGCGGCATCCGATCAGTCTCCTCGCGGAGGCGTATCGATCGGAAGTTTAGCCGACATGTTCACTCAGATTCTCGTCGCCATCGGCCTTGTTGTCGCGCTGCTTTTCCACACGGCGGGCATCTACTTTGCCATCCAGTCGGTGATGATTTCACGAACGCCTCAGGCGGCCATCGGATGGGGTTTCGCGCTGGTCATCTGCCCATATGTGGCCATCCCCCTGTTTCTCATCTTTGGTGAATCGCGATTTTCTGGATACGCGCTGGCGGGGCAGGATCGGCACGAGGAATTAGATGCAGCGCTACGCCAAGCCCAGCGTGCCCTTACGCCGTTCAGGGCTTCATTCGTGACTAAGTATTCCGACGCGGAGCAGCTTGGGATCAGCCTTCGGGGTCTGCCGCCAAGCAAGGGAAACACGTGTAAGCTGTTGATCGACGGGAAAGAAACCTTTCGGACGATCTTTCAAGCCATCGAGAGTGCGCGAAGCTATGTGATCGTGCAGTTCTATATTGTTCACGACGATAGTCTCGGCAGAGAACTTCGGGAGAGACTGATCGAGGCATCGCGTCGCGGCGTGCGGTGTTGGCTGCTTTATGACAACGTTGGCTCGAAAGGGCTGACCGGCTCTTACTTCCAGGAACTGCGGGACGCCGGGGTGGCTGTTCAAGGCTTCGTCACCAATCGGCAGTTCGGCCGACAATTTCAGATCAACTTTCGTAATCATCGCAAATTGGTGGTCGTCGATGGCAAAGTCGCCTTCTTTGGAGGATTGAACGCCGGTGACGAGTACCTTGGCCTCGGCGTGCTCGGATCCTGGCGCGATACACACCTCCAACTCGAAGGCCCCGCCGTCATGGGGCTTCAAGTATCTTTTCTAGAGGATTGGTACTATGCCCGCAAGGAAGTCCCTGACATTCCTTTCGAGCCCCGCGTCGCCGGAGATCAAACGGTCCTGGCGTTTGCGTCTGGGCCGACGGAGAACTGGAATTCCACCGCGGCAATTTATGCGGAGATTATTCACGACGTCCGCGAGAGACTCTGGATTGCGAGTCCGTATTTCGTGCCCGATCCGATGCTGCGAACAGCGATTGGGCATGCCGCGATCCGAGGAGTTGACGTTAGAATCCTGCTTCCTCAAAAACCAGATCATCTGTTGCCGTTTTTATCCTCCTACACCTTTTATCCATTGATGCACGAAGCGGGAGTCAAGATCTGGCGATATCAACGGGGATTCATGCACCAAAAGGTTCTTCTCGCCGACGATGATCTGGCGATCGTCGGTTCGGTTAACCTCGATTTCCGCTCCTTTATGCTGAACTTCGAACTCTCCGCAGTCGTGCAGGATGTCGGATTCGCCAAGTCGGTGGAAAAAATGCTCGAAAAAGACTTCGCCCGCAGCGAAGCCGAAAATCTTCAGAAG
>DATDKN010000199.1:0-4280 GCA_036519995.1 Terrimicrobium sp.
AAAGAGCTCCGTTCCACCTGCGGCTTCTGGCCCGGGATATATTGCGCGACCGCTGAAGACAGGAACGCGGAGACAAAAAGAAATGGCGCGAGGACTCGACAAAACATGCAGGGTGCGCAACCTAGAAAACAAGTTGGCCCCCGTCAAGTCGCTATAGTGGGGAACGCACTGGCATCCTGGCGCGGGACGCCGTACTGTCGGCTCATGCGTCTGCTTCTTATTGATGGTCATTACTATCTTTACCGATCTTTTTTCGCCATTCGCGGGCTCACCAATTCGCGGGGCGAGCCCACCAATGCGATCTACGGATTCTTGAAGGCGATGCGGAAAATGGTCACGGACCTGAAACCGGATCTTGGCGCCGTGGTGTGGGATCACGGATTACCGGATCGGCGAACGTCTCTCCAGTCGGCCTACAAACAACATCGCCCTGAGATGCCTCTCGAGCTGCGCTCCCAGGAAACCTGGCTGCAACACAACCTGCCTCTTACCGGTTTTTCCAGCTTGAGCGCCCCTGCGACAGAGGCCGACGATCTCATCGCTTCCTACACCCGCAAAGCCGTGGCTGCGGGGCACAACGTCGTCATCGCGACCAACGACAAAGATATCCTTCAACTGACAAGCGAACGTGTCGCCATTTACTCGACCGCAAAAGCGGACGCAGGTCGCGATGCCTTCGCTCTCCTCGGTCCGCGGGAGATCAAGGAAAAATGGGGCGTTGAAGAACCTTCGCAGATTGGGGAAATTCTCGCCCTGACCGGCGACAGCACAGACAATATTCCCGGTGTCCCTGGCATCGGAGGAAAGACTGCTGCCCAGCTCATCCACACCTACGGCACCGTCGAAAATCTCTTCCGGGAACTGGCTACAGTGCAGCCCGAGAAACTAAGAGAACGGCTGGCCAATGCAAAGGACCTGATCGAAGCCAACCGGCGCATGATCGCCCTCGATGACGAGTTGCCACTGCCCAAAGCCCTTGAAGACTTGCGAATTGTGCCTCGATACGATCCTCTCATCGTCGCTCTTCAGGAATGCGAATTCAGAACGCTGGTAAAAGAGGTCGAGGCCGAATCGGAAAGGCATAGCACCCTCCAGCAGGCAGAGCTCCTTTGAGCAAAACCGCGGCCCACCGAGGATAACAAAGCTCAATCGCATTTTTGGCGCGAAAATTGCTTGCTCAGTTAGGATAACTGCCTGAATTTTGCTTCAGCTATGGCGGGAATGGAGCAAATTCAAGGGCTGGCGTTACAGCAGACGCTTTCGCCACAGATGCAGCAAAGCTTGCATATTTTGCAAGCGCCGCTGATGGAACTTCGGCAGCTTGTGAGCGCGGAGTTGGAGTTGAATCCTACCTTGGAGGAAGAGCCGCGGGAGGTGGCGCGTGAACCGGAGGGGCAAGATTCCCAGAAACCGGAGCTCGCCGACCAATGGAACGAATATTACGCGCAACGGGCGACTTCGGAACCATGGACTGCAGATGCGCAGGCGCGGCGGCAGCATTTTTTTGATTCGCAAACTAAAGCGCCCACATTGCAACAGTCTCTGCTCGAGCAGATGAATGGCTCGGAGATGAGCGCTCAGGATCGTGGTATCGCCCTTGTCGTGATTGGCAACATCGACGATCAAGGATATCTGCGCGCGGCCACGGGCGAGATCGCCTCTCAAGCCGGATGCCGCGAAGAACAAGCCGAGAAGGTGATCGAAATCGTGCAAGGTTTTGATCCGGCAGGTGTCGGAGCGCGCAGTCTTTCCGAGTGCCTCTTTATCCAACTGCGCCGCAGCGGTCGGCAGTATAGCTTGGAGAGTCGGATCGTGCAGCATTATCTGGAGGAACTCAGTCGCAGAAAGCTCCCCGAAATCGCGAAATTGTGCCATGTCTCGCTGGGCGACGTGCAGAATGCGGCCGAAGCAATTGCCCGGCTGGAACCGCGGCCAGGACGCCCCTTCTCGTCTGAAGAGGAACAAACGATATTGCCCGACGTGATCGTTGAGCGGGATGGCGACGATTATACGGTCTCCCTCAATGATGAGGAGATTCCGTCGTTACGGATTGGCGATCGCTACAAGGACATGCTGTCGCAGTCCGCTGCTGATCGCGAAGTGCGGGATTATTTGCGCGAAAAGATTCGCGGAGGGAGGTTCTTTATTCGCTGTGTCCAGCAACGCCAGCACACACTCTTGAATATTGCTCGTGAGATCGTTGCGCGGCAGCGTGATTTCTTTGATCTCGGTCCGGCCCATCTACGGCCCATGACCATGAGTAACGTCGCCCAAGCGGTCGGAGTGCACGAGACTACGGTCAGCCGGGCGGTCTCAGGAAAGTATCTGGCCTCCCCGCGGGGCTTGTTCGAGCTGAAGTATTTTTTCACCTCCGGCTACACCACCAGCGACGGTGAGTCGATCAGCAATGAAAGCGTCCGTCAGGCGATTGCCGAAATTGTCCGCGCCGAAGACTCGCGCCATCCACTGAGCGATCAGGACATCGTGGCGATGCTCTCCGAGCGCGGTCTTCCGATCGCACGTCGAACCGTCGCAAAGTATCGCGAACAAATCGGAATTCTGCCGAGCCATCTGCGAAAGTCTTTCTAGGGCTTGTGGTCCCCGGAGTTTCTTCGCGGACCGCGCTTGTTCTCTCACGCTCGACACGCATATTGAAACTTCCATGCCGCCTTTCGACGAACAGACCATTCGCGACTCGCTCCGTAGCGTCAAATACCCCGGCTTTTCACGGGACATAGTCTCGTTCGGCCTCATCAGGGAGGTCCGGATTGCGGGCGATGACGTCGCTGTCCAGCTGGTTCTAACGACCGCGGAGCCGGCAATCGCGCGTCAGATCCGCGACGAGGCCCAAGCGACTCTTGCCCGGCTACGAGGGATCGGGCGTATCGACGTGAAGGTCGACGTCCAAGCGCCTGCACAGGCGGCTGGTCTGCCAAGTGCGAAGAACCTGGAAGGGGTGAGGCATGTCATCGCCGTGGCGAGTGGAAAAGGAGGCGTCGGCAAGTCAACGGTCGCGGCGAATCTTGCCGTCGCGCTCGGCGCGACCGGCGCTCGCACGGGCTTGTGCGATTGCGACCTGTATGGGCCAAGCATCGCCCTGATGTTTGGCACTAATGAACGTCCTCTGGCTGACGATGAGGATCGCATTCTCCCGATCGAACGTGAGGGGCTAAAACTAATGTCGATGGGCTTTTTGCTCGACGATGGATCGCCCGCTGTGCTCCGCGGCCCAATGGTGACCCGCTACACCCAGCAGTTTCTCCGTCAAGTGGCGTGGGCGCCTCTTGACTACCTCTTCCTCGATCTTCCGCCAGGAACCGGCGACATCCAGCTGACCATTGTTCAAACCGTGGCCCTCAGTGGTGCCGTCATTGTGACCACACCGCAGGAAGTAGCCCTCATTGATGCACGCAAGGCAGTGACGATGTTCCACAAAACCAACGTCCCTGTCCTGGGACTCGTTGAAAATATGAGCTACTTTGTCTCCCCGGATGATGGCCGCCACTACGACATCTTCGGCTCCGGAGGCGGCGAACGCGAGGCCGCCCGTCTGCGCGTGCCTCTGCTCGGAAAGGTGCCAATCGACATTGCCCTACGCGAATCTGGAGATATCGGACGTCCGCTTGCCGCCAGCGATCCGAATGGTCCTATAGGAGTGGTTTTCAAACAAATGGCAGATCGAATTCTTCAAGCTGTGGCGGGGCCCTGACGATCTCGTATCAGAATCGCAAATTATGTCTCATAAGTGATTTATGTAGGCAATTTGAAGAGAAAGAGCGAAAAATGCGTTTGACACAAAGAAGAAATGACTCGTTAAATGACGCGACGATGAATCCCCAAAGGAATGAGGGCTCGGAACTTGTAAAGAACTCGGTTCTTTACAAGGAATTTCTGGCCGAAAGGGAGGAGATCCTTCGTCATAAATGGATCGAAAGCGAGAAGGCGGGTCATGACATCGGCTTTGAACGCGCCCTCTTGGATTGGATCGTCAAATACCGTTCCGCTTGGCGGGACGAACGTACAAAACACCAAAGCAAGGCCGCCTGAATTTTTATGACCTTTAATGCAGCCCTGAGAGGTTGCGAAGGGCGATGCCGACCCAGCAAGACAAACTCCTGGTGATGGATGCGGATGCGATCCGCAAAGCCATCCGTCGTATCGCTCACGAGATTATCGAGCGTAACGCAAATCTTTCCGAGATTGTTATCGCGGGCATTCCGACGCGAGGGGTGGAGGTGGCCCGCCGGATCGTCGATCACATCGAAGCGATCGAGGGCATC
>DATDKN010000200.1:0-8844 GCA_036519995.1 Terrimicrobium sp.
GGTTGGATCGCGCAAAAACAAGTGTGCTCAAAAACCCAATCGAACTTGCCGCGCACTGCGCCCGGGTCGAAGAGGTCGGCGAGAATGTACGATTCGTGGCCGCAGCGAGGAAACGTCCGCGCCGTTGCGATAGCAAAGGGCGCAATGTCGAGCCCAAGCACCTCGGCGCCTGCGGCGGCCAGCGCTCGGACGTCGTGGCCGAAGCCGCAGCCTGGCACCAGCACACGTCCCGCTACAGGATTCTCGTTGAGCCATTGGATCAGCGCCGGATGAGGCGACCCCTTTTCCCATGGAGTTTCGCCCTGCCGGTAGAACTGCTCCCAATCAACGTCTGACCCAGCGGCCACCGAGCGCGACTCCATATTGAAATTTTCGCTCATGTTCGCGAATCAAAAAGGGTAGATCTTTGGCGACTTGCAGTTCGAAATCGCGTCCAAGAATTTCGTGCAACACGTCAAATGATCGCACGCCATCTCTCTTTCGACCTCCCAGCCAGTTTGAAGGCGAAGTAAAGTCCTCCAGCCAGGTAAACGGTGTGGTCATCAGCAGTTGGCCGCCCGGAGTGACCAGTGCGGGCAGCTGCTGAAGAAACCGGGCAGGCTCTGCCAATCGGCAGATGAGATTCGCTGCGAGGACCACGTCGAAGGTCCCCAGATCCCCAGGCAGGTTCGTGGCATCGCCGACTTCGAACTGGGCACGGCGTCGATCAAGGTTGGCAGGAACCCGCGCCCGCGCCAACTCGCAGATTTCCCCCTCCACCACCATCTCAAAGGAAAATTCGCCTCGTTCTTTCAGTTCGCGGGCGGCTTGGATGAACGAATGCGAGAAGTCTATGCCAATCACCGTCGGGCAAAATGCGCACAATTCGAAACACGAGCGACCAACGGCGCATCCGACATCCAGCGCTCGGGCAGCAGCAGGCACTCGTCCACGATCGACGAGTTCATGCACGCATCGGACCGGAAAATCGAGGGCTTCGCGTGGTCCAGGACGCTCTCTCAGAATCTGCTCTTTCGAGCCGTAGTGAAAGAGGAGATATTCGGCAAGCAGCCTGGACGATTCATAAGGATTCAACACGTTTCCGCGCGAAAGTTGTCGCGCAAGTTGCAGCCCAGGCACGCGCTCTCTTAGCGCAAGAGCGAGTTCAGATATTGGGAAGGCTCGTAGTTCTCGATCAGCACTGTTACCTTGCCGTCGCGGAGCATCCGCGCCTGCTTCAGGCCAATCTCCGGAGTCTTGTGGGGGGCAAAGAGAATGTCATCGTGCGTTGCGTTTTCGCGATTGGCAAACTTATCGGGAGTCAAGGCACCGCCAAGATGATCGCTCCGCCCGGTAGCGACATGGATGGTCCCACGAATCTTCTCGTCCTGAATGTCGCGTCCGGAAAACGGCAAAATCTGGGTCCCGAAGCCCAACTCGCCGAGTTCCCCCGTGACAGGATCCTCCGCGAGCTTGTTGTTGTGAGCATCAATCGTTTCCTGATTCCCCTTGAGCCACTCCGCTTTTTGAATGCGCCCATCGGAAACATGCATGAGCCCAATGGTCCCGTCCTCGTACTTCATTGGGAAGGCTCCACTCGCGCCGGTGGGAACGAAGTAGATCTCACCTGCGGGAAGGTTGGCGACGTCAGGCTTATCTCCCAGACAGAGTCCGTGGCTCTTTTGGGCCTCCTGTTTGCCAAGATCGAGGCGGAGCGTGAGAATACGGCCCGCGTATTCGAAATCGATCTCCACCCAGTCTGCACGTGTCATTCCCAGCCGCAATTTCTCCGCCTCCGCGCTGACCTCGCGATAGTCAACAGCCAGCCCACTGCTCAGGATCGTCTGATTCAAGCCGTGGAGAGTCGCTCCGCGAAAGCCGAACTTTTTAGCCTTCTCGGTCAGCGGAGCTGTTGCCGAATAAGTCGAAATGCATAGGATGATGTCGTAGGCCGGGTAAACATCGCGTTCCAGACTGACCTCCTTCCCCTCGGGAGTAACGGCTCGATCCGGCAAGTCGAGATTGCTTCCGCCGGTGACCTCGTAGGCAAAAATCTCTCCCCCCACCAGGTTGAGCTCCTTTATCGCTTCGTTCTTCAGTCCATGATAGAAGTACGTCACCGCATTTCGCTGGATCGAAAGGTCGGGATTCTTCAAAAACTTGAAGTTGACGATGTCACTGGGATTCTCAAGATCAATGAGGATGCAGATTCTCTGTCCTGCCTCGGGTTCGAAAGTGGTCTTGAGGAGCCGTGTGAGGCTAAAGGGCGGAAATATACGGGCCGAAACTTGCTCGGATATGCTCATAGCATTTAAAATCTAAACTGATACGTCACTCGGGGCAACGTCGATGCAGTTTCTTGGTAGATGGTCGCCTCGCAAGACTGATTTCTGGGTTCGGCTCGAATCCGCGCTGAAATGCTGGGGAGCCCTGGTGGTCGCTGTCTTTGCGATCATCTACTACTCGCTCTACTTCCGCAGCGGACTCAACTTCAGCGGCGAAGGAGGAACAGTGGCCCTCGTCGCGCTGAGGTTGCTCGAAGGACAGAGGCCGATCGTTGACACTTTTCTCGGTTATAACGTGATGTGGTTTTATCCGGTCGCCTGGCTCTTCCAATTGGTCGGACCTGATTATACTGCTTTGCGCGTCTACTTTTTCGGCCTCTGCACGATCACCGGCGTGCTGGCATTTTTTATTGTGTGCCGCGTCACCGGCTCTGGTTGGTTTTCGATTTTGACCGCTCTCGGCCCGATACTGATTCCGGGAATGATCTTTCGCAACTACATGGCCTTTCTGGCGATGCTCAACATGCTGGTGCTACTGCAGGCCTACGTCTTTGAGCAACCCTCGAAACTTCGGCAAATTCTCTGGATGGTCACGGCGGGAATTTCCCTGGGGTTGACCTTTCTCATGCGCATCGATCTGGGCACGTTCTTTACAGTGATGACCGCAGGATTGATCGTCCTGTTCCCTTTCGGTCGGCGACAAGGATTCGGACCGAGTCTGGCACTCGCTGCTAGCGGAGCATTCCTCGCCCTGATGATGTTCTGTCTCACCCACGCACCTTTCTATCTAGATGCGGTGAAGCGGGGCTACGCCGAAGCGTTTACGACACAATATACAAACTGGTTTGCGATGGTCCGCTTCCTGGCGACGCAGCAACTGACAAAACGCGCACCGCCGCCTCCACCTCCGACGCAACCCACCATCGCCAGCACAACGGCAGAACCGCCGCCTGCGCTTCCGACGCAAACTCCCAGCGCCAATACAACGCCAAAACCGCCACCCCCGGCACCCACCAAAACAAAAGGCGACGTGGACAGCGACGGCTACTTGCAAAAACGGGCTTTGAGTGACGTCATTGAAGCGCGGACTTTCTATGATCGCACTTTCGCCCTGGCAACGTATCTGCCCGTCTTAGTGGCTCTTCTTATCATCCTTCCCGCGGTTGCCTTGCTCGGGGTGGCGCTCGCCCGCGCGAATTTCGCGCTCAAGACAAGCGCTTTGGTCCTGCTGGTCACAGCGGGTTCGGCCGTGACCCTCTTTCCACAATATTTCTTTTTTCGACCTGATACGCCGCACCTCTCGGAATTTATGGCGCCGTTTGTCGTGGCGATCGCCTGTGCCATATGGATTGCATTTCAATGGCGCAAGCAGAGCACCGCTGCAGCCATCTACTCTGGTCTCGTCATCATCGTCGGTGTGTTCAACGTGGCAGTTTTTTTCCTCCATGCCTTTCCCAAGGAGTCATCGGGCTCGATCGCCGCTCGCAAGATGCGCAAATACAAGTTCGTCGGGGAGAATGGCGTCAGTGTGTGGTTGAAGCAAAAGGAACGTGAGGAGATCGCCAAAATGTTCGAAGTGCTGCAGACGCACACCAAACCCTCTGATTACATCGTCTGCTATCCATACGCGCCGACGATAAACTTCATGACGAATCGGCCATCGTACGAATACAACCTTTACGTCGACAACGCGCACAACGTTTCTGGGTTCTTCCGGGAAACCCTCGATGAAGTAAAAAAATACCGACCGGCGGCGATCCTCATCGACAATCGCGCTCTCAATCAAACAGAGGAGTCGCGGTTCCGAAACTGGGCACCCGATACGTACGAGTGGATCAAGAGCAACTATGCTTACGCTGGCACCTTCCGCCGTCAGGAGATCTACTTGCGTCCGGACCTTTATCATGAACAAGCCCAATGAATCGGCGACCTCCGGGAGCTCGACACTGAAGACGCGTAAGGGAATCATCCTCGCGGGAGGTTCCGGCACGCGCCTTGATCCGCTTACGCGCATCGTTTGCAAGCAACTCCTCCCGATTTACGACAAGCCGATGATCTATTATCCGCTGTCGGTTCTGATGCTCGGAGGAGTTCGGGAGATCCTGATCATCTCGACTCCGAAGGATCTGCCGGTATTTCGCTCGTTGTTTGGGGACGGCTCAGCGCTCGGCCTCAAAATTGAGTATGCCGAGCAAGCGAGGCCCGAAGGAATCGCGCAGGCCTTTGTCATCGGCGATTCCTTCATGGATGAACATGGCGTCGTCCTGATCTTGGGCGACAATATCTTTCATGGCAAACTTGACTTGGTGCGCACCGCCCTGGCGAGGGCAGACGGCGCTACCATCTTCGCGTGCCCGGTCATTGACCCAAGCCGTTATGGTATTGTGGAATTTGACGAACTCGGTCGCGCGATTTCAATCGAGGAAAAGCCGACCGAACCCAAGAGCAATCACGCGGTTCCGGGCCTTTACATCTATGACGGGCAGATCCACGAAATAGCCCGCTCTCTCAAGCCGTCGTCACGCGGCGAGCTCGAAATCACGGACGTAAATCGCGAGTATTTGCGGCGCGGCAGCCTCTTTGTCGAGCCGCTCGGCCGCGGCGTCGCCTGGCTCGACACCGGCACTCCCGAAAGCTTGATGGAAGCAAGCACCTACATCGCTACCCTCCAGCACCGCCAAGGAGTAAAGATCGCTTGCCTCGAGGAAATCGCCTATTACATGGATTTCATTAGCTTCGAAGAAGTCCAAGCATTGGCAGCAAAGCTACCTCGCAAGAACAGTTATCGCGCCTATCTCGAATCTTTGCCTCCCTCCATGCCCCGTTTCAAGGACCGCTTCTTCCACGCGTCTTGAGCTTGTTCTCTTCCAGAACGCTCTCGTAAGCCGACACGGTTTTCTCGAGATCGAATTGGGCAGCCTTTTCGCGTGACGCGCAACGCATTGCCTTCAGTAGCTCAGGCGTGGCCAGCAATTGCCGAAGCTTCTCCGCGAAGGCAGGTGCGGTCAGCTCGCAAAGAAATCCGTTTTGCCCGTCGTCGACGATGTCATGCATGCCTCCGATCTGGCTACTGACAATTGCCAAGCTCCATTGGAGCGCCTCGATCGCAACCATCGGCAAGCCTTCCTGCAATGACGTCATCAAGAGGATGTCACTCGCTGTCATTCTTTCCGCTACTTGGGTTTCGGAAACCCAGCCGTAGAAGGTCAGGCGGTCGGCGATACCTTCGCGCCTGGCGAGTGCTTCCATCTCGACACGAAGCGGCCCGTCACCGATCACCTCGAGCGACCACTCCATTTCGCGGATCAGCGCCAGAGCCTGAATAGCGAGCAAAGGATTTTTTTGGATGCTTAAGCGACCCGCCATAAGAATGCGTCCGCGTGGCTGCACTGGCAATGCGGGTGCGGCCACGAAGTTGACACCATTGGGAATAATGATTGGATCGACGCCATACGCCTTCGACGCCAATCCGGCGACAAAGCGACTCACGGCGGTGATTGCCTGCGCACGATGCCACACGCGTGAGACAAACGGCCCGACAACCCGAAAGAGATGGTCTGTTTGTTCCGGCACGCCGCCCGGCACATCTCCCAAGTGGACCGTCAAGACGTAGGGAATACCTGTGAACATGCTCGCTGCCAACGCCACCAGTCCGGTGGGAACGGCAAAATGGGCATGCACGATGTCGGGCCGCCAACGACGTGCCTCCTTGAGAGCAGTCCAAGTATTCGTCAAAACATAGAGACCCATCTCAGGCACCGTGCAGGTGTCTTCGCGCCGGCGAAATGACGCTGGGCGCAAGATCTCGACTTTCTCACGCACCTCGCGCCGGGGAAGATGGCGCATCCCTGCAGTGACGACGCGGACCTGATGACCACGGGAGACCAGCCTCGCCGCGACCTGTGCTGCTACTCTTCCTCCTCCACCGCCAATCGGCGGATACTCATAGCAGAGGAGTAGAATTTTCACATCGTCACATCCGCAAGCCCTAATCTTGTCAGCCACTCGCCGTAGCAGAGTTGGCACCAGAGGTAGAGCCGCTCATCCGCAACTCCCGACCGATGAGCAGCCAGCTTTTCCTCAAGGAAGTTGCCTCCGTGCGGCCGGAGTCGCTCGGAACGGAACCATGTTCCCACCGGGGTGCCAAATCCCTTCTTCCGCCGGTAAATGATGTCGAGTGGAAGAAGCGGCTCCAACGCTTTTTTGAGAAGATATTTCGTAATCCCTCCACGGATCTTCAACTCGTGCGGCAATCTGCGAGCAAAGTTGGCCACCTCCAAATCGAGAAAAGGGCTTCGCGCTTCCAAGCCGTGCAGCATGCTCGCGCGATCAACCTTCGCCAAGATTCCATCTTGCAAGTAAAGCTCTGTATAGAATTGGAGGGTGCGATCGACGAGGTTCTTTTGCCGGCAGGAATCCCAAGCCTCCACCGCCTCGGAGTAGAGCTCCTCGATCTCGATCGGCTTGCCAAAAAGCCGCCCAATGTCATCCGGTTCCAGCGCCCCAAGCCATACAGCATTCCAATAGCGCGCTTGATGAGTCGCACCACGCATGCCGCGCTTAATCTTGAAATCCATGCTCAGATTCGCATGGGACACGGGGAGGCGTCCCGCCAAGGCGCGTAAGGCGCCGTGCAGCGGCCGCGGAACGACGCGGGCATACCACGAGGCCATCCCCAAACCGCGAAACGTGTCGTATCCGGCGAACAACTCATCGCCGCCATCTCCTCCTAAGGCCACAGTCACATGCTGTCTGGTGAACCGGCTGAGGAGCCAGGTCGGGAGGAAGGAATTGTCACCCTGTGGCTCATCCATCTGGCGAAGTATTCCCGGCAGGACATCGCATGCCTTCTCAAGATCCAGGATCTCGCATCGATGATCAGTCCCCAGAAACTTCGCCGCCCGCCTCGCATAGGCAGACTCGTCGAAGCTTGGTTCGGTAAATCCTATACAAAAGGTGCGAAGTCGATCGGCGCCAACATGCTTGGCTGCCAAAGCCGCCACCGCGGTGGAGTCGATTCCGCCGCTGAGAAAAACCCCTAGAGGAACATCTGCCATCAACCGGCGCTTCACTGCACGCTCCAGTGTTTCGACGAGTTCTTCGCCAAGTTCGGTGCGGGAGCGGCGCATCATCTTGTCATCGGGCTCGATCTCAAAGCGCCAGTAGCGTTTTGTCACCGGCGCGTCTCCAACATCGAAAATCAAGTTGTGGCCACCGGGCAACTTCCAGACACCTTCGATCAACGAGCAGGGTGCCGGCACGAGGGCATAGGCAAAAAATTTCTGCAGGGCTTTCGGCGAGACGCTCCGCGGGCAATGCGGATGCTCGAGCAATGCCGTCAATTCAGATGCAAACGCAAACGTTCCTCGAGAGTTGAACCAAAAGAGCGGCTTCTTGCCGAAGCGGTCGCGGCTGATGAACAATCGCTTCTTCTCAGCGTCCCAGAGCGCAAAGGCCCACATTCCATTTAACATCGGCACGATCTTCTCTCCCCAGAGGCGATAGCCATGCAGCAGGACCTCAGTATCCGAATGGTCGCTCTGAAAAACGCAACCGAGCGACTCCAATTGAGCTCGCAACTCGAGGTGATTATAGATCTCGCCGTTGAAGATGACGACGCAATGTCCATTCGCGAGAGACATTGGCTGCGCGCCGCCGGCGAGATCGATTATCGAAAGCCGACGATGACCGAGGTAAACTCCCTGGGTCTGCTCAACATAAAATCCCTCAGCGTCCGGGCCGCGGTGGGCGACACAGCGGGTCATGCGTTCGAGATCGCCCTGATTCCCTTCGCCGATAAATCCGGCGATACCGCACATTCAAGCCGCCTTCGGAAACGATGTTATGTTGCGGGTCTTGCGAACGAGATAGATCGACTTGTGCTGAGACTCGTAGAACGTGCGCGTGATCATTTCGGCGAGTAAGCCCATGAGAATACAGATGACCCCGGTCATGAAGGAAAAGACCGCCATCATCGGCAGCGGCGTGGCCGTAAAGAAGTATCCTTTGGTGCGCATGTAGAGCGTCCACACGCTGAAGCCAAATGCCGCCGCAAAAAACAACACTCCCCAAAGTCCGAACAAGTACATCGGCTTAAGCATGAACTTGTCCATGAACTTCACAGTGACCAGATCCATCAACACCTTCAGCACCCGCTCGAGACCGTACTTCGATGACCCCGTGCAGCGCGCGTAATGATTAACCGGGATTTCCGCGATCCGGGCTCCGTGCCACTTCGCATAAATCGGGAGAAAGCGGTGCATTTCACCGTAAAGCCGGATGCCTTCGAGCACCTCGGCACGATAGGCTTTCAATGAACAGCCAAAATCATGGAGACGCACCCCGGAAACCGCCGAGATCAGCTTGTTGGCCAGGATGCTTGGGATATTTCGCTGAATCGCGTTATCCTGCCGGTCTCGCCGCCAACCCGAACAAACATCGTAGCCCTCTTCGATCTTGGCGAGCATCCGCGGAATGTCTTCGGGATCGTTCTGCCCGTCACCGTCCATCGGAATGATCACGTCACCCGAGGCAAAATCAAAGCCGGCCATCATCGCAGCCGTCTGACCGAAGTTGCGCC
>DATDKN010000201.1:0-3178 GCA_036519995.1 Terrimicrobium sp.
GGAGCCGCTACAACCAGCCATTCCATCGCGAAGGCCGCGGCGCAGGTGCTTGCCGCTACTCCAAAAAGATCGTCCCTGCTCGTCGACGGGCGTGTCGGCCGCCGGGGAGGTTTACCTTGGCAGGTCCATTACCGACGTCGAGGAGTGACAGCACGAGGCTTGTCTCCGCGAAACCGACCTCCTCTATCCTGGCTCGCCGCAGCCATCGGAGGATGACGCGACGACGCAGAGCGATAGGCATACTTCGCAAGGTTGCGCATGAAAGGGCATCGCCCACTTCGGGCACGAGTGAAGCCATCCAGGACTCTTCTTCGCGAAGAATCTCCGCCGCACGGAGAATCGCCGGACCAAACGAATCGCCGAAAGCGCGCTTGATCTCTGGAATGATTCGGTTCCTGAGCATGTTTCTGGTGTGCGAAACGTCCGCATTGGAACGATCGTCGCGATAGGGAATTCTCCGTTCGGTGACGAACGCGGTGATCTCATCGCGCACAATACCAAGCATCGGTCGGAGAATTTCGAGTCCGTGCGCACGTGCCACCGGCTTCATTCCTCCCAGCCCAGCTGCTCCGCTTCCGCGCAGGAAATTGAAGAGGCACGTTTCGATTTGGTCATCAGCATGGTGGCCGAGAAAGATCCTCTTGCATCGATGGTCTCGCGCGCAGCTTCGGAAGAATGCGTAGCGTAAGTCTCGTGCAGCCATTTCGAGCGAAAGCTTCTCTTTGACGGCGTGCTGCCGGACGTCCGCTTCACCCAACTCGAATTCCAGGCCCAACTTCCTGGCGGCGGTGCCAGCCAGAAGAGAATCGGCCCTGGCGGCCGCACCGCGGAGATGATGGTTCAGATGACAGACCACCAATTTCCTGTATCCAAGAAAATGTAAAGCGAAGAGGAGCGCCATCGAGTCGCGACCTCCCGACACAGCGACGAGATACTTCTTCCGGGGAAGCCAGGCCGCCAGCACCGTGCTCAACTGCTCCAAAAGATCACTCAATCGAATCTGCCCCGAAATAACCATGTAGCGCCTCGGGAAGAGCGATGGTGCCGTCGGGTCGTAGACCCGTCTCAACGAGCGCAACATAGAGTCTGGCCAAGGCCGTGCCGGAACCGTTCAAGGTGTGACAGAAGCGATTTTTCCCATCCTGATCCTTGAAGCGGAGGTTCATTCGGCGGGCTTGGAAGTCGGTAAAATCTGAACAACTGGAAACTTCCAGATACGCATCTTGCCCGGGGGCCCAGACTTCAATGTCATACGTCTTCGCGGAACCAAAGCCCAGATCGCCTGTACAAATTTCGACGACGCGATAGTGAAGGCCAAGAATTTGGAGCACTCTCTCAGCGTCGTTGGTCAGCGATTCCAGTTCGCTTGCTGAGCTCTCGGGCGCACAAATTTTGATCAATTCGACCTTGTCGAATTGATGCAGCCGAATGAGGCCCCGCGTTCCCACTCCGGCGGCCCCGGCTTCCCGGCGAAAGCAAGGCGTATAGGCAACATATTTTACAGGGAGCCAAGAATATGGGAGCAGCTCTTCGCGGTGAAGATTGGTGAGGGGAACTTCCGCGGTCGGCGCCAGATAGAGTTCATCGCTTTCGATCCGATAAAGCTGCTCTCCGAACTTAGGGAGTTGCGAAGTTCCGATCAATGCCTCGGCGCGAACCAGATAGGGCGGGCTGATCTCTTGATAGCCGTGTTTCTCGGAGTGGAAATCCACGAGAAAATTAATAAGAGCCCGTTCCAGGCGGGCTCCCGTTCCCTTGTAGCAAACAAAGCCAGCTCCGCTCATCCGTGCGGCGCGATCAAAATCCAGCAAATTCAAACGGCTTCCGATTGCGCGATGATCTTCTGTTCTTGCCAGGCGTGATTTTTCGCCCCAGGTGCGCACCACCGGATTGTCCGCCGAATCTGCTCCCTCGGGCACATTCTCCCGCGGCAGATTCGGAAGCATGAACTCAAGCGACCGTTGCTCTGCCTCGTAGTCAGCGGCCTCCTTGGAGAGCTCCTGCATTTTCGCGGCTTGCGAGCTGACCTGCATTTCGAGCGCGGCGGTGTCGTTGCCCCTGGAGCGCAAGGCTCCAATCTCGCGGCTGAGACGATTTCTCTCCGCCTGGAGCGCCTGCAGGCTGGTTTCGACCGCCCGCCGTTTAGCGTCGGAGGTGAGCAGCGCGTCGATAATATCGTCCATCGCCGAGCCGCGGGTTGCCAGGCGCGCCTTTACCAAGTCCGGCTGTTCGCGGAGTAAGCGGATGTCGAGCATGTCGAAAGAAGCAAAAGCAATCTGGTTAGCAGGATTTGCATGATGAACAAGAATGGCCGTGCCGTAAATTATCGCTCTGGAATCCTTCGAATCTTCCTGTAATTGCTAAATAGCTCATGCCCGTCCAATTTCGCGACTACTACCAGACTCTAGGCATCTCGAAGAGCGCCACGCAGGATGAAATTAAGAGCGCCTTTCGAAAGCTCGCGCGCAAATACCATCCTGACACCGCTCAGGACAAGAAATCGGCTGAAGAGAAATTCAAGGAGATAAACGAAGCCTATGAGGTCTTGAGCGATCCCGAGAAACGGAAAAAGTACGACGAATACGGCACCAACTGGCAGCAGGGCGGATTTCAGCCTCCGCCTGGGCAAGGCTATACCTGGGAAGAATTCTCTGGCCGCCCTGGTGACGGAGGAATGGAGTTCCATTTCGGAGGGACGGGATTCAGCGACTTTTTCGAGCAGCTGTTTGGTTCAAGACGCCGGCGCGGTCGCGGATTTGGGGAGGAAAATTTTGGCGACATTCCGATACAGGGCCAGGACGTCGAGGCCGATATCCTGGTAACGCTCGAAGAGGCATTGCACGGATCGACGCGGCAGATTTCCTTTCGTCGTGGAGCCTCCGGGAAGACCCAAACGTACACCGTTAAAATTCCCAAGGGCGTGCGCGAAGGACAGCGCATCCGCCTGGCGGGGCTGGGAGAAGAGGGTGGGGGAGGCGGTCACGCCGGTGATTTATACCTGAGGATTAAACTCCAGAAGCATCCCGACTTTGAAGTCCAGGATAGCGATCTCTTCTATGATCTCGAAGTTCCGGCTTGGCAGGCGGTCTTGGGTGGTGATGTCGAGATTCCCACTCTTGATGGCCGAGCGAAACTCCACCTGCCGCCAGGTGCGCAGAATGGCCAAAAATTTCGGCTA
>DATDKN010000202.1:0-3745 GCA_036519995.1 Terrimicrobium sp.
ATCGGGCCCACGCCAAAGGCAGGCTCGTTCTTCGGATGCTGCCGCCCGCGGTTACTGGGATCATTTGTGGATGGCTGCTGATGCCACATATTCCGGCGAAGAGCTTTGGGCCGTTCATCGGCTGGCTGACCCTGGCGCTCGTCGTCCTCGTGCTCCTGCAAAAATTCGCTCCGCGTCTGATGAATTTCGCGGTCGAGCATCCGGGTATCGCCTGGCCGTTCGGTTGGCTGGCCGGCTCCACCACCATGATCGCCAACGCCGCCGGGCCAGTCATGACCATCTACCTTCTTGCTTGTCGCCTTCCCAAGTTCGAATTCGTCGGGACCGCGGCCTGGTTTTTCTTCGCAATCAATCTTCTCAAGGTGCCTTTTAGTGCCTCGCTTGGGTTGATCAACTCAACCAGCCTCAAGCTCAATCTCTGGCTGGCCCCGGCGGTGATCGCAGGGATCCTTCTCGGGCGCTGGTTGCTTGGGAAAATCAACCAGGCCGTCTTCGAATGGCTGATGATTGGGTTTTCGCTGCTCGGCGCTCTTCGCCTTGTCTTCTCCTGATCGGTCAAGCTGCAAGAGAACCACCATGCGCGCCGTCGAGTCCCTCGACGACGACGCGATCGCCTTCCACCATCGTAACGCGGACCCTCGAGCCGGCATCGAGAAACTCGCCGTCGGTAACCACATCGACCAGTGCGGCGCCGAACTCCGCCTTGCCCGCGGGACGCAAAATAGTCCGGGCCACCCCCTCCTCGCCAACTTTGACGGAAGGTTCGAACATCGAGGGCGTTCGCATTTGCATTGAGGGACCGGTCGGACTTTGCGTCGCGAGAACCAGCCGGTTGAAGAAGGGGAGTTCGGGCAAAAAGCGCGCCAGGAGAGAAACGGCCAACACGAACAGAGCAACGGCAATGCCAAGGTTCAGCAAAGGACGAAACAGAAGATCGAGAGAAAAATCGAGAGGTTGGCTGGGGTAGAAGTCGACCATCGCGAAGAGCAGAGCACCGGCCATCATTGCCGTGCCGAGAAGAGCCAAGAGGGTGGCCCCCGGAAAGAAGAGAAGTTCCGTCAGGACGAGAAGCGTGCCGAGAATGAAAACCGCCACCACCTCAAAGCCGGTCAGCCCGGCGACATAGTGCCCAGCGAAGAACAACAGAAAACAGATGGCTGAGAGAATGCCCGCCACTCCGAACCCAGGAGACTTAAATTCCAGGTAGGCCCCGATCATCCCGCCTAAAAGAAAGAGCGGAGCCAAAACGGTGATCCATTGCGCCAGGCGTTCGAATCCAGTTGGTTCCAAGCGAACAATGTCCTTTGTCCGCAACCCCGCCTTCTCGCAAAGCTCTTCGAGATTCGAAGCAATACCTTGAGCCAGGAGAGGCTTGCCATCATATTCCTTGACTGCCTCCTGCGCGCTCAATGTCAAAAGTGAGCCTTTGGGATTGATGACT
Organism: Terrimicrobium sp.; assembly: GCA_036519995.1. Lineage (GTDB taxonomy): Bacteria > Verrucomicrobiota > Verrucomicrobiia > Chthoniobacterales > Terrimicrobiaceae > DASTFP01. Next base: position 1,442 of record DATDKN010000202.1, read on the forward strand.
TTGTCTCCGATCTTGACCTCTTTCTCTTTGTTGATGAAAGCCTCGGCCAGCTCGGGGTTGTAGCCGTTCTTCTCGGCGGCGCTGCGGAAGTAGCCGGAGAAGTAAGAGACGACCTTCTGATTAAGAGTTTGCTGTATATCTTCGCCGCCGGCGCTAATCGGGGCGGCCGCGCCGATCGCACTGACTGGCGCCATGTAGACTCGTTTCGTCGCGAGCGCAATCAGGGCACCCGCCGATCCGGCATTGGTGTTCACATAAGTTAAGGTCGGAATCGTTGACTTCATCAAAGCGCCCAGCATCTCTACCGCCGCTTTCAGGCTTCCGCCGTAGGTATCCATATCGATAATCAGAGCGGAGGCACCGACGGATTCAGACTTCTTGAGGATGCGACGGAGGAAAAAGAACTGAGCCTCAGTGACCTCACCCGACAACGGCACCACGACCACTGAACCCTTGTGGATTTCCTGAGACTGGACGCGCTCAGGCAAGAGCGTCGATGCCAGAATCACGAAAGCCAGAAGAAAACTTGTCACGAGCAGAATCTCCCTCGCGCCAAATTGGGTCGCAAGGTAATTTGGATCATTGTGCCCCGCATCTCGGAGGAAACTATCCAGCGCGTTGCCGAAGCTAGTGACATTGTCGAAGTCATTAGCTCGTATTTCCCCCTGAAGCGTGCCGGATCCAGCTGGCGGGCGTTATGCCCGTTCCATCGGGAAAAAACGCCATCCTTCCACGTGAATCCCCAGCGCCAATCCTATCACTGTTTCGGCTGCGGCGCCGGAGGGACCGTCTTCCGATTCGTGATGGACTACGAACACGTGGACTTCCCGTCAGCGGTTCGCCGACTCGCCCAACGTGCCGGCGTTCCCGTCGTCGAGGAGACCGGAAGCGCCCAGGATGATCGGACGGTTTTGTTGCGCAAGCGCCTCCTTGCCTTACACGCCGAGGCGGCCGCTTGGTTTCACGAAAATCTTCTCAAGTCCTCCAACGCCGAGGCAGCCCGGACGTATCTGCGGTCGCGGAAAATTTCGGACGAAGCTGCCAAGTCGTGGCTGCTGGGCTATGCTCCGGAATCTCGAAATTCTTTGGTCGATTATCTGCGCAGCCGACAATTCTCCGGTGAGGAGATCACGCAGAGCGGGTTGGCCTTGGCGGAAGAGGACGAAGGCAAATCCAAAGCTGGACTGTCTGCCGGTCGGTTGTTCCCACGTTTCCGTGGGAGACTGATGTTTCCGATTCGCAATGACTATGGTGAAGTGATCGCATTCAGCGGCCGAGTTCTCGATCCAGCGGCCAAAACAGCAAAATACGTCAACTCGCCCGACACACCCCTCTTTAACAAGGGGCGCGTGCTCTACGGTCTCGACAAATCGAAGCGGGCCTTGATCGAGGCGAGCACCGCCATTGTCTGTGAAGGCCAGATTGATGTGATCATCGCTTTCGAAGCCGGCGTCCAAAATGTCATTGCGCCGCAGGGGACAGCCTTTACTTCGGAGCAAGCGCGTCTGCTCCGAAGATTCGTCGAGTCGGTCATTCTTTGTTTTGACTCCGACCAAGCGGGCCAGAAGGCGATCGGCCGTTCGCTCCCGGCTTTATTGGGATGTGGTCTTGAAATCCGGGTCGCCAGGTTGCCCGAAGGCGAGGACCCCGACTCCTTGATCCGCTCGAAAGGTGTTGACCCGTTCCGCGAAATCATCAAGGCGGCGCCGCGGTTCTTTGACTATGCACTCGATCACCTCGGAGAAAATGGCGGCCTCAAAGAGCCGGCCGGCAAGCTTCGGGCCGCGCGGAAGCTCGGACCCTATGTTGCTGCGATGACGGACACGGTCCTCCGCGAGTCGACCACTCGAATGATCTGCGTTCGCCTGGGGATTACCGAGGCTGCCTTTGCGCCCCATGTAAAACCCGCGACGGTGGAGAGCGAGACGGCAAATACCAGCCGGCAAGTTGAGGGCCTTCCCATGCAGGAAGGTGTTCGGCAACTTTGTCGGCTTTCACTGATCGACCCGACAACCAGGGTCTGGCTTGCCAAACAGAGCTTTCCGCCTCCCCATGAACTCGGGGAAGGTGGAGATCTTCTTGGGAAAATTCTGGCGTCCTCGCTGGCGCTCCAACAACCTTCTGCACGCGCTGCCTTCACGGCGACACTTACCCCTGGGGAGGAAATCGCCATTAGCCAGCTCGATTTGGATCGTCCGCAGGAGAACAGTCTGTTGGTCGCTCAGGACCTCTGGATTGGTCTTGCTGCCGCCCTTTACAAAGAGCAGCGCTCCGCCGCCGCCGCCCAACTTCACAAACCGGAAC
>DATDKN010000203.1:0-4409 GCA_036519995.1 Terrimicrobium sp.
AGCTCGTTGCGCTGGATTTATCTTTGTCTCCGCGGCCTCAATGGTGAAGAACTCCGCACGATCAATCTCCGGAAAAGTCTGCATTTTTCCCGAGCGTGGAGGCCACTCCAATTCGAACGAATTGCTGACTTGGGCGACAGCCGTGGCTGGATCCACCTCGAACGCCCAAGCGTGGACTGTTTTTCCGCCCTTTTGTTGTATGGTTCCGAGATCCGTAAAGTCTCCCTGCGGTTCAAGCCCAATTTCCTCGCGAAGTTCACGCTGCGCGGCCGAGAGCAATTCTTCGCCCTCTTCCGGTTCGCCTTTGGGTATGCTCCAAGCACCTGTATCTTTGTTCTTCCAAAAGGGACCACCCGGGTGAACCAGAAGCACTTCAAGTCGAGCATCCTTCCGCTTGAAAACCACGATTCCCGCGCTTCTCTTGGGCATTAGTCGGAATAAGCCGTCGCTCGACCGCCCCAAGCGCAGGTTGAAGAAGCGACGGCGGAGGCGCCTGCGCTCAGGGTCGGCCGGTGGTCACAATCGGGCGGCACTAAGTTAGAGTTGAATGTATTGCGCTTAAATGCTTTGCTTTGCATATGCGTGCGATCTGGAAGGGTGGCATCACCTTTGGGCTCGTCTACATACCGGTGGCGGTCTATCCGGCCACGCGGGAAGAGAAAATCAGCTTCCGCCAGCTGCGTGCGCGTGATCTCAGCCCTATACGCTACAAGAAAGTCGCGGAAGCGGACGAAAAGGAGGTCAAACCGGAGGAGATTGTCAAAGGGTTTGAATACGAGAAGGGGCATTGGGTCACCCTGGAAGAAGAGGATTTTGAAAAGGTACGGATCGAATCGACCCATTCCATCGAAATTACCGACTTTGTCGAGCAGGCCCAGATCAATCCGAAGTTCTTCTACAGGCCGTACTTTCTGGAGCCGCAAAAAGGGGGAGAGAAAACCTACTCGCTGCTTTACAAGGCACTCGTCGAAACGGGCAAAGTGGGGATAGCGAAAGTCGTGATCCAGCGACGAGAGTATTTGGCAGCCGTCAAGCCGGATGGGCTCTTTCTCATCTTGGAACTCATGCACTTTGCCCATGAAGTCCTGGAACCTGAGACGCTGAAATCTGCCTCCGAAAAGGACGTTTCCCCGAAGGAGCTGGAGATGGCCAAGACGCTTATCGAGCAAATGGCCGCTGATTGGGAGCCTGAGAAGTATAAAGACCAGTACACAAACGCGCTCATGGAAATGATCGAACAAAAGGCCCTCAAGAAGCTCCCGGCTGGCAGACCGGCCGCTCCCAAAGTGGCGCCGAACGTTGTCGACCTGGTGGCGGTTCTCCAAGAAAGCCTGCAAAAAGTCGGGACAAGAAAACCGGCGCAGAAGAGTTCTGGGCGCGTGCGTTCCACCAACGCCCTCCTCAAGCAAAAGAGAAGACCCGCGGCGGCCTAAATCTTACGAAATCCGCGCGCTTCAACATCGCGGTTGCGGATTTCAGCAGCGAATAGCGCGAAGGCTTCCCCCACCAGTGGCAACCGCCCGTTTGAATCAGAAGCCAACGCCGAAGAGGAAGGGCCTAGACGCTGAAAACGCTTGTCGAAGCCAGGGCTGCATCGATTTCCATCGGCGCACCTCTGCTTGTAGAAACAGAAGGCCAGGAGACCGCAGTGCAGCTGCATGATCGCGCCCGCGCAGAAATCTTACGGGGCTGCGGAGAACCCGACCTCATCGAAACGTCGGGCTAAGGATTAATGCGAAGAAGACCGGTGATGGGAACAAACGCCGTTAGAATCACTTGATCTGCGCCGAGAAGTTGCGCCCCTCCCATTTGTCAACGTCGACCCAATGAAAGGTAAATTCGAGCGCCGTTCCGGCGGGTAGCTCGGCCGTGGGAAGATCTGTGACGAACAGGTCGGGCAACGCACTGGGGGTGCATTCAAGATCGTCCACATCCTGCCATGCATTATGGGTCCAGCGCACCACCGCGCGCGCCCCTGTAAGCAGTCGAAGCGTCTTCGTGCGTGCGATCTGACGGGTTTGATGGCGGAAGCTCCAGATTTCATAGCGACTGAGCACAGGCGCCGCGACATAACGCTGATACGCCGGCTCGATCCGATCAAATACCACCCGATCGCGCCGGCTGCGCACCAGGCTCACATACTCGGCGTGCGACCAGCATAGGGGCATCGCCGACCCGGTGGGCTTACCGCACTTGAAACTGCCATCGGCAAGTTCAGCATCATCCCAGAGCTGCTCGGCCAGCATCCCACCTTCATTGGCCATGCACTCGAGCACGCGAAGATATGGCAGGGGATCTTTTCCTGCCGCGAGCTCGTAGTGTCCGCGTTCGCCAGTGAGAATCGGCCAGCAACGACCCACCCCGGTGCCGTCAAATGCCGATCCGTCATCTTTCTGACCGTAGGCATCGTGGTTGTAACGCCTCCAGCATGGCCCTTGCGGCAGCTCGCGCCGGATCACTTGGTCGATCACTTTGATTGAGTCAACAATCACCGGATCATGTGGATCTCGAATTCCGAGACGGACGAGATGAAGAAAGTCGCCACCGACGACGTTGCGCGCAGCGTGTCGCCCGGCGCCGTTGGCAAGTTGAATCTCCAGTGTATCCACGTCGGGATGCGGATCAATGGCGATCGGATCGCAGGGCGTGATTCGAATGTAGTGCCGCGGTACCCCTGGGACGAGCTCGCCCCGCGACGTTACCATCCAGTCCTCGATGTGCGAGGCGAGCCAATCGGCGTAGGACAGGGTGATTTCGGCAGCCTCATTTTCACTGCGGGCGCGTGCGAATTCCGAAGCACATACGAGCGCCGCAATCACCATTGCCAGCGTAGATGGAGAGTAGCCGGACTGCTCTTCCCACCGCTCCTGGCCTGTAACGGGACCTTGAAGAAGCAAAAAGCGCGTCGCCTTGGCGATCATGTGCCAAGGGTCAAAAGTCGTCAGCTTGCCTTCCCGATGAAGTCTCCAGGCGAGCAGAATGGGCGAAGCAATCTCATCCAACTGCACGCCACTCCAGTAGGCTCTGCCGTCGATCCAGCTATTCTGCGGAAAATCGCCGTCACCTTTCTGAATGCAAGCCAGCCAGATCAGCGCGCGCAATGGGGTGTCGCTTTGTCCAGTGGCGAGCAGCGCGGTAGCACTCTGCACCAGGTCTCGCGTCCAGACCAGGTGATAACCGCCGAGCTCGTCATCGCTTTTAATCTCTCCCCAGGGAATACTCAGCGAAGCAATGAGAGCGCCCTGAAACAGCTTGTCCTCATGTGCCAGGAGCACGCAACGGCTCAGGCGATACATTCCCCCCTCATCACCCGTCTGGTCACTCAAATCGTACTCAGCCTCGATCTCAGCGCGACGCCACTGCCGCACGTAGCCCGCGCGGTGGGCATCAAATGGATCGGCGAGCGACTGCAAGAGCTTGGTCGCCGAGCTTTGCGCACTGCGCCCCAGTGCGATCCCTACAGTCCACTCGTTCTGGGAAGGATCCAACTCCGCGGTCAGCGCGACATTTCCGCCTTCCGCCGCCCGGAACTCCCAGTCCATTTGAAAGTTGTCCACAAGGTCGCGCCATCCGTCACTGGCACCGGAATAGCCAACCGAGCGGCGCACGAAATCGGGATTACAGCCCAGCGAGAGGTGAGTACCTTCACGGGCGACATGGAAGAGCTTCCGACCGGCGAACTCGCAAACCCACGCAGAGTTGTCGGCGCCTCCCCTCATGAGATGCGGTGCGAGAAGAACGAACACCTTCAGTTGGCGGCGCAGCACGACATCGGGGGCTTCGAGTCGAACGTGCATGAGCACCACCGAGCGATGCGGATCCGCCAGCACCTGTTTGATGATACGGTAACGACCTCCCGGATCAGAATTGACGAGCCGGTAAAGCAAACAATTGCGCTCCGGATAATTAACCTCGTGCTGCAAATCTCGCTTTTCCTCGTGCAGAAAACTTTCGCCGTCGGTGATGAGCAATTGCGCATCGCGCGTGTTCGGCTGGTCAATAGTCGGATAGTAGATTTCATTAAGAATGCCGTGGCTCAGCGTGAACCAGACATGACAGCTCGTATGGTAAGCCGTCCCGATCCCCTCTTTGGCGCTGTGCGTCCAGCGTGGGTCAATCCCCGGCGCACCAAAGGCCCGCCCTGGTGTGCTCTTGCTCTCGTTTGTCGCCATAGGCTATCAGAGGCTATCGTTGTGGTGGAACAATGGCAAAAAGTAATGGAAGCGTCTCGCGTGCCCTCGGCGGTTCTTGCGCACGGCCGAGATGAGACAATGAATCGAACCGTTGACATTAGATGCTATGCGCTGGTCCCTTAAAATCGCACGTGTTGCCGGAACTGAAATCCGCATCCACATCACATTCCTCCTATTTTTGGCATGGATTGGATTTTCCTACTATCGGGTTGGAGG
>DATDKN010000204.1:0-5580 GCA_036519995.1 Terrimicrobium sp.
CTGAGTCACACCGAAGAACTCGGTTGGTCCCTCTCCTTGAGTAGAGTATTGCAACCAGTCGGGAATGTTCATGTCTTCGGTGAAGCCGAGCCGGGGCAGCAGGACGCCGTAGAACTCTCTAACCGATGCAAGGTCCCCAACGCGAAGATCAATGTGGTCGAAGCGACGCATGCCGGGCTTTCAAGCTAGCAGCCAGCGATCGCTCGAGCAACAGGCTCGACCTGACCCCGGCACCATTCGGAAAGAAACTCGACAATTCTTCGTTGAGCCCAGCTTTGCTTGCGCGAGAGGGAATCGTAAAAGCCAAGGTGGCCGCCGGCTGTCGGCGCTTCGAGGAACACGTGTGCGCTCGCCTTCGCTTCCTCGAAGGGAAGACAATTTGGAGTTAAGAACGGGTCATCTTGCGCATTAAGGATGAGGGTCGGAACGGTAATCGCGCGAAGGAATTGCAGCGAGCTGCACCGCGTCCAGTAGTCACTGGCGTCGCGAAATCCATGGACTGGCGCGGTAAATCGTCCGTCGAAATCTTCAAATCCACGAATGCCTTTGGTTTGGCTGGCGTCGATCTGTTCTGGGAAATGCTTCGCCTTGGCCTTTACCTTTCGCACGAGCGTGGCGATCAATCGCCGCAGATAGAGGCGGTTGGTCCTCCGTTGGTCGAGCGCACGCGCACTCGCCGCCAGATCGACGGGAGCTGAGATCGCGGCAGCGCAAGCGACCGCACTATGCGGGCGAGCTTCACCGAGATACTTGAGGACAAGGTTTCCACCGAGGCTGAAGCCGATCAAAGCGATTCGCGAAAAGCGGCGGGCCGCGTGCTGGATGACGAGCGCCAGATCTCCTGTCTCTCCGCTGTGGTAAAGGCGTGGCAGGCGATTTAGTTCTCCGCTGCAGCCGCGATAATTCCACGCAAGGACATTCCACCCGCTCCGCTGCAGCGTCCGGGCCATGCCGCAGATGATGGCGTCTTGGGAAGATCCTTCCAACCCATGTGAAAGGATTGCCAGATCGCAGCCGGGAGCTGGCAACCAGTCTAAGTCCAGAAAATCGCCATCGGCAAGTTCCAGCCTTTCGCGCTGATACGGCAGACGCATCTTCCTCCTGGAGATAACTGGAAGCAGCGTTTGCAGGTGCGCGTTGCGCAACAAAAAGGGCGGATGGAACTGCGAGCGAATGACCGGCATGCGCAAAAGCTAACCTAACTTAGCAATCACCCACAGTCATGGCACGTTAGAAAAACTGAGATAGCTGCCTTCAGCGTAGTCCAAAGGTTGAAACCGAATCGTGGGCGCCAGATTCCAACTGGTCATAATCCTAGGACCGACGAAATCGCCTCCGGCGTGGACAAGGCACCGCAGGCGGGGGGTTGTTGTAGTGCCGCTCCAAAGCGCAACGAGGCACCTACTTTACGTCGATGATGGTGTTCTTTTCGACAAGCTCGCTGACGAGAAAAGCATCCCAATTGGACATTCGAATGCAGCCGTGGCTTTCGTTTCGCCCGATCTGATCCGGGTGGGGCGTTCCATGCATGCCCACACTGGGTTTGTTGATGGCCATCCAGACGACCCCGACTGGGTTGTTGGGGCCGGGCGGGAGGTTGTAGGCATTGTCGCTGCGGACCCCATTTTCCAGAACCGACTTGTCCCAGCGAAAGTAAGGCATGAGGACATTCTTGGTCACTTTCCATTGCCCGTCCGGAACCGGAACCTCGCGCGACCCCGGAGTGCAGGGAAAGCAGGCGACCAAGCGATCACCTTCATAGAGCTCGATGAGTCGCTCAGCGCGGAGGAGTTCCAAACGGCGAATCGGAGCCTCTCCACCCGAAGCCGGTGTTGCCGACGTGGTTCCATTCTCGGCCGGCGAGGGAGATGGCGCAGCTGCCTGCGAGGAATCATCCTGCTGTTCTCTGGAGCCTTTTTTCGCTTTCTCCTCCTCCTTGCGCTGCTTTTCAAGTGCCGCGACTTTGGCGATTTCAAATTCGGGGACATCCGGCACGCGCAAGACTGAGCCTACGGTCAGCTCGCCGTTGGGAGCCTTCCGATTGAGCTCGTGCAAGAAATCCAAGTCGCAGTGGAATCGTTCGGCGACAAGCTCCCACAGGTCCGCATAGAGCATCGCCTTGAGCGTTTCTTGCTCCGGAGGCTCCGAGGCCTGCGGGCCTATCCAATCCAAATCCTCTTTTGTAATGGTGTAGTCGCGATAGGGCGCGGAGATGCTCGAAACGTCCAGATGGCTTCCCTCGGGCAGACCGTTCGTGCGGCAGTAGCGATCTGCCGCCTTTTGCGTGAACTCTCCACCGAGCCCGTCGATCTTGCCTGGTCGAAAGTTCGCGCGGTCCAAAAAGATCTGCACGCGCACCATCTCCATGCGTTCTGCTGAATCGGGCGATTGCTTCTGCAATCGGGCGATCTGCGCCTTCATCGGCGTCTTGGCATCCAGTTCGGTCCCCGCACTGCACAGGAGCACGGCAAACAAGATTAGTCGGAATCTGGAAAGCATTGAGCGCAGAGCAAACGTTTTGTCCCTGCCGCAGGGGATGCCGCCGCTATCCGCAGTGCGCGTGGATCTGGAGTGGTCTTTCAATGGAAAATCTCGTTTACGGTCACCAGTTTATCGGATTTCGTGCGCGATGGGGATGCCTGGATAGGTCGGCCAAAATTGCTGTGGCAAGAGCGACAGTAGTCCTTTGCTCGGAAGGAAACGCCGCGACTCGAGCTAAACCTGAACTCAGCGAGCCTGCGGCTTCACCACGGCTGGCGCCGATTCGGGAGAGCCCACCCGCGGGGCGCGAGATTTTCGAACTTCCAGAACGACCCAGCTGAGAAACATCAAGAGGAATGAGACGATCAGCGGTGTCTTTTCGTCAATCGCCTGCAAGCCTCCGCCGACAAAAGAAATCGTGCCGAAAGCGAATGCGTTTATGGCAGCAGTAATACCCATGATCTCACCCTTGGTATCCTCGGTCGAGAGATCGGTGAACAGTATGATCAGCGCGCCAAAGGAGACAGCAGTGGCAACTGAGATGGGAAGGATAATCGCCCATTGCGCGATCATACTCGGTGCAAAGGTACTCACGACGATGAATGCTGCTGTTGCGAGAAGACTTCCGCTTGTGATCGCGTGTGCTGAAAAATGCTTCGTCAGAAGAGGCATTGCTAAGGCAAAGCTGATGCAGAATCCGATTCCCATGACTGCCATAAAGAGACTTGCGTCCGTCACCGTGGCGTCGAAGCGATCCATTACGAAGTGGGCGACGAAAAAAAAGTATGCTCCCCAAGCCATCTCCTGAAGCAGGAAAACGCTGGAAACCCTCCGCAGGCCGGGCCGCTGGAATGCATGCACCAGACTGTGCAATCCACCCAGCAGAGAAAGAGGTGTCCGCTTCTGGGCAGAAGTTAGGCGCGGCGGTTCGCGAAAAAGAAAGAGAAGCAGGCAAAAATTTAGCGCGGCGAGAGCTACGGTGGCGAGGAGCGGAGTCTGTGTGTTGAACCACGGCATAATGCTGCTGTCGGACAACAACCCACTGAGGGCAGGTCCCACCACGAAGCCAACCGAAGACGCAAGTAATCCCATGCTCAGCCAAAAATCGCGCTTTTCCGGGGCGGAGACATCCACAAGCGCGGCCAGCGAAATCGGCTGGCTGGCCGCGGTCATGCCGCCGAGAGCTCGGCCGACCATTACGAGAATCACCGAACCGACCGCAAAGGCGCTGCTGAGTATCGTGTAGCTCAATACGATCCCAACCGCACAAATTAGCAGCATCCGCTTACGCCCGACACGATCGGAAAGCTGGCCCAGGGTCGGTGCACCGAAAAACATCATCATCGGGTAGAGTCCGGTGGCCACTCCGTAGATAATGTAGCGAGCATCTTCGCTTAACCCCGCGCCAATCGCCGCTGTCGAGTCTGGCGCGAGCTCTGCCGCCAGTAGCGGAGTCAGCATTGCGAAGCCCATCGAATCGATCAGGACGATCAGCAGGAGGGGCAATGCCGCAGCCGGTGAGGAAGCTTTCGTTGTTCGCAGCGGCGTCATTCCTGAAGTGGGAAGGCAGGCGCCTTCATCGACGGAGCTTGCTCATACAAACGGAGGCAAATTCAGGAGGCGGTAGAAGCGCGCCCGGTTACCATTCCAGCCCGGCGTCCTGCCAACGCTTGAGCTTCTCAGGCTCAGTTGTCGCAAACGCGCCACGGTAGTCTCCTTCGGAGTATTTGAGATTCATATCGCGCACTCCGCCCTGGACCACGCGAATCGAGCCGGACTTCGCCTGCTTAAAATCGTCGCTGGCTCGATGGATGATACCCAAAGCGTGGTGAGGCAAGAACGGCTCTACCAGGCAGCCTTTTTCTGCATCATACATGGGAAACGCCTGATGGCACATCCAGTTGCATGTGCTCGGCAGGAACTCGATGCCGTTCTCAACATGTTCCTCGAGATTCTCAAAAATCTCCAGATTGAACGAACATTGCTCGACGTGAAAATTCGGCTCCTTCTCCAAGGCACGCCGAATGCGGTCGTCGACGCGGTCCCAAATAACCGACTTCGCTGGCATCGCAAACACGCCAGTATTGATGATCGGATAGTCCCGGTACTTCTCAGCGTAGTCTGAGCCGTGCAAATCCTGATAGATCTTTGTCAGGAACTGACGGAACGACTTCGAATTTCTGTAATTGGATTTGTAGGAACGATCGATCTCCGGCGTCACGGCCATGACGCCTTTGCGGGCGCCGGCAATATACAGCTCGACCGCAAACCAGTCCTGGATCCAGGCATCCGCGTCGATATGAAAATAGACTTCGTAGCCGGGGAAATATTTGCGGACATGCAAGCGGGCCAGCAGCGCCTTGAACCCAATCGGGAAGCCGGACGATGCGCTTAACCCGTATTCCCAATCGGGATTGGCCACGGTCACCTTCTGATCTTCGAGCCACTCGATCTGTGCGGGAGACATCCCGAGATCCACGACCGAGATGTCGATGGTCGAGCCTTGCGGCTTTTCTCGGACCGAAAGGACCAAGCCTTGGAAGAAGTGAAAAAACTCGGCGTTGCAGCCGCTCGTAATTGTGGTCGTATTGCCCATACGTAAGGAGGAAGGTGGGAGGATTTGAAATTGGGCGGACTCTTTCACACCGGAGCGGCGAAAAGAATGTCAAAGTGACAAATGCGCCGTATGCGGGGCAAACGGTTCGCCCTAAACTTTTCCAGCCCAGCCCCGTGAGAACCGCATGGCAGCAGGGCTGATCTCCACCGGAGCATAAGCGACTCTACCGCCGAAGAGGGAGTTTAGAGCACGCTTGTGCTCCCTCCGAAGACCTCTACAACTTTCGAAAGTCGGCGTGTTGTTGGTTCTGAGGAGCGCACGCGTATGCTCCCCGGAACATTGCGGACCCAGCCCGAATGCACAAGCGCGCTTTCTACGACGACGCCCATCCTCGAGAGCAACTGTAGATGTCATGGGTTGTCGAGCGGGCGGGTAGAACGCCACACTCGACAATTTATGAACAATGAAGCTGACATCGTATTACAGAGAGTTTCCCTGATCAAGATCGCGATCGACATGCACCTAAGGAGTTACCGGGTGGT
>DATDKN010000205.1:0-2213 GCA_036519995.1 Terrimicrobium sp.
AGATTCTTCGTCGAGACTCCTGTCGGAATAATGGCATGGTGGTCGGTCACCTTGGAGTCGTTAAAGATGCGCTTATTCGGTTTTACCCATCCCTTGGCCAGCGATTTTTGCGCGTGCGCGGCAAGCTCCTGGTCTTCGAACTTTGTCAGGACTGCCTTGGCATTGTTGATGTAGTCCTCGGGCAGGTATCGTGAATCGGTCCGGGGATAGGTCAGGACCTTATGCCGCTCATATAGCGTCTGCACGATCTGGAGTGTGCGGCGGGCGCTGAGTGAAAAGCGCGTGTTCGCGTCACGTTGCAATGTTGTGAGATCGTAGAGGAGCGGCGCAATCTGCGTTGTCGGTTTCTTTTCCTCTTCGATGCTGCCCGTTTTACCTGCACATTTGGAGGCGATTGCCTCCGCGCGCTGGCGCTCCCAGATCCGCTCCGGCCGGGAATCCTCGCGGTCATTCTTCTTGAAGTTCTCATCGAACCAGCGGCCCCGATAGCTTCTCGCCTCCGGCATGGCAGGTGTGTCTCTGCCAGGAGTAACGTCAAAATCGCCGAAGACCTCAAAATAAGTCCGCGGCACAAAGTCGCGTATACTAATCTCCCTTTCCGCGAGGATCGCCAAGGTGGGCGTTTGAACGCGTCCCACCGGGGTGAGCTGAAAACCTCCGCCCTTCGAATTGAAAGCCGTCATCGCACGGGTGCCATTTATCCCAACCAGCCAGTCGCTCTCGCTCCGGCACACCGCGGCGTCAGCGAGAGGAACCATTTCGGCTTCTTTACGGAGATGGGCAAATCCTTCCCGAATGGCCTCTGACGTCATACTTTGCAGCCAAAGGCGGCGAGTCGGCTTTTTGTTTCCGGCGAGTTTCAGCAGATAGTAAAAGATCAATTCGCCTTCGCGACCGGCATCGCAGGCGTTGATTACCTCGTCAATATCGGCGCGCTTGAGCAGGCGTTTGATCAAGTTGAATCGCGCTTGAGTCTTCTCGATCGGCTTGAGGCCGAAGCGATCCGGAATAATCGGGAGATTGGCAAAGCTCCACTTTCCGCGCTTCTTGTCCATTTCACCGGGCAGGCAAAGCTCGACCAGGTGACCGATGGCGGAAGTGATCACAAAGTCATCATTCTCGAAGATGTCGTTCTTTTTGGGAACTTTGCCGAGAGCGCGCGCGAGGTCAGCCGCGACACTCGGCTTTTCAGCGATAACGAGAGCTTTTGGCATCTTACTGGATTTTCACAAAACGGCTACCGGGCAATTGCTTGACCAGTTTTCGCATCTCAAGGGCGAGCAAGGTAGAAGAGACCTCGTGGGTTGGCAACCCGCATTTGGCGATGATTGTGTCGATGGGTGTCTCATCATCACCTATCGATTCGCGCACGCGATGTTCGGTGGCGGTTAAATTCGGCCCGCTTGTTGGACGAGCAAGTTCTGGTTTTTCCGGAAAGAGCAGCCCAAAATCGTCAAGGATATCCTGAGCGCTTGTAACCAGCTTGGCGCCCTGCTGAATCAAGCGGTTCGAGCCGATCGCTTTCGGGTGGTCGATTCGCCCGGGGACCGCATAGATCGAGCGCCCTTGATCCGCCGCTTGCGAAGCGCTGATCAATGCTCCGCTCGCCGCGCCCGCTTCAACCACCAGCAGGCCCGCTGAGAGGCCGCTGATGATTCGATTGCGCATCGGAAAAGTTTGCCGATCCGCTACGGTAGTCATCGGGAATTCGGAGATGACCGCCCCCGCCTCGGAAATCCTTTCCGCTAATTCGCGATTCTCAGGAGGATAAAGAGCGTCTAATCCGCTGCCGAGCACGGCGACAGTTCGACCCTTCGCCGCGAGGGCAGCTCGGTGCGCCGCGGTATCGATTCCGCGAGCCAGACCGCTCACTACGGTTAAGCCGGCATAGGCGAGTTGGTAGGCGAGCTTCTTGGCGCATTCTCCAGCATAGTGAGAGGGATTACGTGTCCCGACAATGCCGATGGCGTGTGGGTCGCTCAGGTTTCCCCATACATAGAGGACAATAGGAGGGTCGTGTATTTCTCGGAGCAGGGCGGGGTAGGCGGAATCTGCCTGAGTGATGACTGTAACTCCAAGGGTGGCGACGCGCTCGACCTCTTCCTCGAGCTTGGCATGGGATCTCCACGACACAATCGACTCGGCGACCTCGATTCCAATTCCCTGAACGTTGCGTAGATCGGCTGGTCTCGCCTCGAGGATTCGTTCGGGTG
>DATDKN010000206.1:0-3230 GCA_036519995.1 Terrimicrobium sp.
CAATCCTGCGCAAGAAGCACGGAATCACCGCCGATGCTGCGGTGGGGACGATTCTCACCAGACTGCAACCGCGGGTTCGCAAAGCTGCGACGGCAGCATAGGAATGGGGAGCACGTCGCGAGACCGCGTTGGCGCGGAACGCGACTCCCGGCGGCGCGTCTCGCGTGTGGTGTCCGGCGTCTCGCCGGACACGCATCCGAAGCATGAGTTTTACGGGCAAAGTTGTTCGGCGGGGCGCCGAAGATTGCACGCGAGGACGCGCGTGCTCCCCGACTAAGGGAACGTTCCCTCTGTCTTCTTTTTCTTCTCTGTGGTTAGCTTAAGTTTCTATGTCGAAAGATCCCGCCATCCAACGCATGGAAAAGATCGTCAGCCTCTGCAAGAGGAGGGGCTTCATTTTCCAATCCTCTGAAATTTATGGAGGGCTTAACGGCTTTTGGGATTACGGCCCCCTCGGAGTGGAGCTCAAACGCAACCTCAAGGATTTCTGGTGGCGCCGAAATGTTCGCGAACGTGAAGATATGGTTGGCATGGATGGGTCGATCATCATGAACCGAGCTGTCTGGAAGGCTAGTGGACACGAGGACACTTTTAGCGATCCAATGGTGGACTGCCGTTCGTGCAAGTCGCGCCATCGTGCAGACCAATTGCCGCTCAAGGATGGCGTGAAATATTGTCCAAATTGCGGGAGTCGGGATCTGACCGAACCGAGGGCATTCAACCTGATGTTCAAAAGCTTCGCGGGCCCACTCGAAAGCGACGAGAATTTGGTGTATCTGCGGCCGGAGACCGCCCAGGCGATCTTCGTGCAGTTCAAGAACGTCCTGGAAACTTCGCGTCAAAAGCTTCCCTTCGGCATTGCGCAAATTGGGAAGGCTTTCCGCAACGAAATTAACCCACGCAACTACACGTTTCGCTCCCGCGAATTCGAACAGATGGAGATCGAATATTTTTGCCGCGGGGAGGAAGGATTGCGTCTGACCGACTATTGGCTGGAGGAGCGCCTCAGGTTTTATGAGGATATCGGCATCCCCCGCGCAAAGATCCGCGTTCACGATATTCCCGACGAGGAACGCGCCTTCTATTCGAAGAAGACATACGATCTCGAATACGACTTTCCCTTCGGATTCAGCGAGCTCGAAGGGATTGCCTACCGCACCGATTATGATCTCTCCCGGCACATTGAATTCAGTGGCAAGCCGCTCGAATACTTCGACGAGGAGACAAAGCAAAAGTTTGTGCCCCACGTTGTCGAGCCGAGCGCGGGAGTCGACCGAACTGCCCTGGCCCTACTTTGCGAAGCTTACGAGGAAGAGGTGGTTCCGGCAGAGAACGGCAGGAGCGAGATGCGGACCGTTCTCCACCTCCATCCAAGAATGGCTCCCGTAAAGTGCGGTATCTTTCCGCTTCTGAAAAACAAACCCGAACTGGTCGCCAAGTCGAGGGAGATCGCCAGCGCATTGCGACCGCTCATGGCCATCTTCTATGATGAGGCCGGAGCGATTGGGCGGCGCTACCGCCGCCAGGATGAGGCTGGCACACCCTTCGGTGTCACCGTCGACTTCGATACCATCGGCGAAAACGGACCGGCAAAGAAAGACACCGTGACTTTGCGCCATCGCGACAGCATGAAGCAGGATCGAGTCGCAATTTCCGACCTGAAAGACCTTCTGCAGGAAGCGATCGCCTGAAGCTTACGCCGTAATGGCTCAAGACGTTGCTCTCCCGAACCCTCACCAAAAAATTCATAAAAAAATCGCAAGATTTTCGAATACTCCGGGAGGGCGGGGTGTTCAATGGTGTATGAGAGCACGTTCCTTTGCAATTTTGATGGCGGCGTTCGTGGGCGCTTTCGCCCTGTTCGCGACTCCGGCTGAGGCTGGCGGAAGGAGATATTACAAAAATTACTACAATGGCTGCTACGATCGGGGCTACGGGGGGGGCTACGGTTACTATCGGCCCTATAATCGCGGCTATGGGTACTATCGCCCGGTGCGTTATTATCGACCGGCATACTATTACCCGGGTCCTTATTTCGGACCGGCCTTCTCGATCGGCTTCTCCTTTGGTGGCGGCGGCTACTGCCGCTGAGCCGCACGACAATTCCGTGGGAGGGAAGAAAGCGCCCGAGAGCACGGACTCGGGCGCTTTCTAGGGTCTGGCACGATTGTCTAGTCTTACTCTGTTAGCGCCGTTTCCACACTGCCGGACCGGCACGTTGTAGCGACCGTATTCCGACGGTCCGAGGTCTCGGCGGTGGGGACACCGCGGCTACAGCAAGCGTTTTTGCGTGTTTCTCTGAAAACCATCTGATCGGACTTTTCAAGCGGGAAAGCTTCGCGAGAATGCCCGCCCGTGGCCTCAAGGAAAAAGTTTCGGCTTCTTCGGGCGGCGCAGGTGCTCGTTCTTGCGGCTCTCGTCGTCCTGATGATTCCGCCGCTGCAAGTCGCCCTTGCAACCGTTTGGGACCCTCCGTTGATCCCGATGCGAATCCAAAGGAAAGTTGAGGCTTGGCGCACGGGGAAGCCACTCGAGGAGGCCCCGCCCCAGTGGATCGCTCTGAAGAATATCCCCGAGCGGTTCATTCATTTCGTCTGGGCCTCCGAGGATCAACAGTTCTTCGAGCACCATGGCTTCGACATCCGACGCATCCGCGAAGCCATCGAGGAAGCGCAAGACAGCAACGACGAACCGCGCGGAGTGTCGACGATCACGATGCAATCTGCGCGCACGCTCTTTCTCTGGCAGGGCCGATCCTACCTGCGCAAAGCGCTGGAAGCATATTACACCCTCTGGATGGAGCTCTTGATGAGCAAGCAGCGCATCCTCGAACTCTATCTCAATCATATTGAGTTTGGCCCTGGCATTTACGGCATCGGCGCCGCGGCGCGCACACACTTCGATACGACACCAGATCAACTCTCTCGCAACCAAATGCTTGCGTTAGCGGCAATCCTTCCGAATCCTTTGAAGTGGTCGCCGACACATCCGGATAGGGCTGTGGTTCGCAAGATCCGTCGTGTTGAACGTCTCGCGGCGCAAGCGCCGTTCCCCAGCGAGAAACTACAGCGCAAATAACCGCCCTTGCCAGGGTTGCATGTCCCACCTAGTGTCGCGCAGCGATGCCGGGGGACCTGCGCTTAGATCTGAAGCCGCTCTTTGAGTACAATCGGAGCTGGGCGCTTGGAATGCGCCAGAAGCAGCCGCGGTTTTTCGAGAATTTGGCCCAA
>DATDKN010000207.1:0-9488 GCA_036519995.1 Terrimicrobium sp.
TTCGCCCGCCTGCGTTCGCGGAGAACCAAACAACTCACCACGAAATACGGTTCCGTCTTCAAGTGCCAAAACTGCATCCACACGCGCATGATAGACGCTCGCGCGCGGTGCTCAAATGGAAACGGCGGCAAGCTCTGATCCGGAGGAACTTCAGACCACCTCGGCGCGAAAAAACGGCCTGCTTCTTATCGAAGCAGGCCATTGGAGGTTATTGCCCCGCGCGTGCCGTTTCGACGCATATCCCGTTCCCTGTTCAAGGGTGGATGACCGCCGCAAGACGCGCTGACTTCCAGTGAAGGCCTGCCATTGCGCCTTTCGGCCCAGCCTCCGGGATGATTTGATTTATCGGTTCGGGAGCTTGCGCCGTTCAATCGCGAACACCGCAGGGCAAATCGTTTTCTTCGCCTTTCGGCGACGGCAATCTTTTCGAGAGAGCTATTCTCGGAAATCCACCGCCAGCTTTGCCTTCAACTGCTGCTTCAAGCGATCACAGGCAGCGTTGACTTCCTCACTGCTGAGCGTCCTCTCCGGGGCGCGGAATGTCAAGGAGATCGCGACGGATTTGCGATCCGCCGGCAGCTTTTCTCCTGCCGGATCGACGAAAACACTGAACGGTTCGACCTTGACGAGGAATTCCGGATTGCTCGCCCAGATCTCACTTTCGATGTCGCCATAGGACATAGCCATTGGGGAGACGACGGCAATGTCACGGAGAATGGAAGGAAACTTTGCAATCTGCTGGAACGACGGCTTCCGCCAGAGGGCTTGGAGGGCTTCCAGAGCGATCTCGCAGGCGAGCACTGGCTTTGGGGCATCCATTTCCCGAGCCACGGCTGGCGCCAATTGGCCAAGTAAACCGATTTGTTTCTCAGCTACGGCTAGATCACATTGCAACCCCATGGGAGATCTCGCCGCGGTGCGCGTACAGACCACCGCATCTCGAATTAGTGCCTCGACGACTCCTTTGGCGTCCCACCAGTCAAAGTCTCTCCCCTTGTCACCTCGCCAGGACGGTGGAACCGCTTCGCCATAGATGATAAAAGCCAGCTTACCGACCTCCTCGTCTTCTGCGGTGTAGAATGTCCTTCCGAGCTCGTAGAGCCGGACCGACTTGGCGCCGTGATGAATGTTCCGTCTCAGAGCGACCAACAAGCCTGGAAGAAGGCTGGTGCGCAGGAATGCCTGGTCTTCTCCCAGCGGGTTGCGCAAGCGGAGCGGTTCCCCATGGGACCAGACCATAGACTCTGAGACAAGCGTGCTGGTCCGCGCCTCGCTGAATCCCAAC
Organism: Terrimicrobium sp.; assembly: GCA_036519995.1. Taxonomy (GTDB): domain Bacteria; phylum Verrucomicrobiota; class Verrucomicrobiia; order Chthoniobacterales; family Terrimicrobiaceae; genus DASTFP01. The sequence continues at coordinate 1,286 of DATDKN010000207.1, forward strand.
CCGCAGAGCACCCGACGCACGTCCATCTGAAAGTCGTAGAACCGATCCGCATTGCTGCAAGGCGCAGGCCTGGCGATCAGTCTGCGAGGTATTTTTTCGATACCGATAATCCGAGCAACTTCCTCGATCAGGTCGACCTGGCGGCGAAGATCGAGCCGGTAGCTAGGGACCTTCCATGCGGTGCCATCATCCTGCGCAGCTTTCGTGAGCTCCAGCCGTCTCAGCGCATCCTCTATGTCGCCGGTCGCGAGATCGACGCCTAAGAGGGCATGGCAGTATGCTTCGCGCAGGACGATCGGTTCTGGTGCCGGTGGCGGCGCTCCGGCCGTCATCACAAATCCTTCGCTCTGGCCACCGGCCAGCTCCTCGACAAGCTGCGTTGCACGCTCCGAGGCCGCGAGGACGCCCAGCGGATCAGTGCCGCGTTCGAATCGATGACTTGATTCACTGTGGAGGCTGTGAAGGCGCGCCGAACGACGAACGGAGGCAGGCTGAAAAAGCGCGCTTTCCAGCAAAATATCAGTTGTTTCATCGACAACCGCGGAATGCTCACCGCCCATCACGCCGGCCAGCGCGATGGCTCCCTTCGCATCCGCGATCACCAGATCGGTGGGTGACAGGCGCAGCTCATTTCCATCCAGCGCGCGAAACGACTCCGCTTCGTGTGACTGACGAACAACTATTCCCCCCGCCAGCTTGTCAGCGTCGAACGCATGAAGTGGCTGTCCCAGCTCGAGCATCACATAGTTGGTAATGTCAACGATATTATTGATCGAACGAACTCCGATAGCCTCCAGGCGGTGGCGCAGCCACTGTGGACTCGGAGCGACTTTCACCCCGCGAATCCGTCGTGCTGAATAGAATGGGCAGAGCGACGGAGCCTCAATGGAAACCCTCTCTTCCATTCGTTCAACGACTTTCGAAAAGTTGAGGGCAGATGGCTCCAGCGCCTGGCGCGTAAAGGCGGCTACCTCGCGAGCGATACCCAGATGGCAAAGCCAGTCGGGACGGTTCGGAGTGATCTCGAGCTCGAAGACCGTGTCTGAGGGATACAAGGCAGAAAGGGGCTTTCCGACCGGAGCTTCCTTCGGCAGGATCAAGAGACCTTCGGCATCGTCGGCGAGACCAAGTTCCTTCGGGCTGCAGAGCATGCCTTCGCTCTCAACGCCGCGCAGTTTGCTCACCTTGATCTTCAAACCGCCCGGCAGCACAGCTCCCGGAAACGCCAGCGGGACTTTGTCGCCGGTGACGTAGTTTTTCGCGCCGCACACGATTCGCCGGGTGTGTCCCGATCCGTCATCCACCTCGCAAACGCTGAGTCGATCCGCATGTGGGTGACGGTTTGTTGCGATGATTTCGGCAACAATCACGTTAGCAAAATCCGCTCCGATTGTCGTGACGCTTTCCACCTTGATACCCGCACGGGTAAGCAGATCCTCCAGTTCCGCCACGGAACCCTTCCAGGCAATGTAGTCGCGAAGCCAGTTGAGCGAAATCCTCATATCCCGGACGGGTAGCTCTCCGCTTTCATGACCCTAGAATTGCTTTAGGAATCTCAAGTCGTTCTCGACAAGCATTCGAATATCCGGAATGTGCGCGAGATTCATCGCCAGTCGATCAAGCCCAAATCCAAAGGCAAACCCGGTGACAACTTCTGGGTCGAAAGCACGGTCCCCCCGCTTGCTGCAAATTTGCTCGAAGACTGCAGGGTCAACCATGCCGCAGCCGGCAAGCTCCAGCCATTGGCCGCCGAGCACCTCGGTATGGATGTCAATCTCATAGCTTGGCTCGGTAAACGGAAAAAAGTGAGGACGGAAGCGTACCTTGGTGTCCGAACCGAGTAGCTCTCGAAAGAAATATTCGAGCGTGCCCTTCAAATCGGCGACCGCGATATTGCGGTCCACAACGAGACCCTCCATTTGCGTGAATTGGGCGAGGTGCGTTGCATCCACCTCATCGCGGCGGTAGGCTGCGCCCGGAGCGATCACGCGTACCGGGGGAGGCTGCGATTCCATTACGCGAATCTGAACCGTTGAGGTATGTGTTCGCAGGAGACGCCCGTCGGGAAGATAAAAGGTATCCAGCTCGTTTCGCGCAGGGTGATCTGGTGGAGTATTCAACGCATCAAAGCAATACCATTCCGTCTCAATGTCCGGCCCATCGGCCAGGGCAAACCCGAGCCGGCGAAATATCTCCACCGCTCGGTCAAGCAATTGTGTGAGCGGGTGAATTGAGCCGCGCGGCGGGCGCGTTCCGGGCAGAGTGATGTCGATTCCCAGGAGGTCGCGGGTATCCTTGTCCTCTTCCAGGAGCCGCTCCCGTTTTTCCAGGGAGGCCTGAACCTCCTGGCGCAGTTCATTCAAGAGCTTTCCCAGGCGAGGGCGATCTTCCTTTGGGATCTCGCGCATGCCCTCGCTCAGGCGAGAAATTGCGCCATTCTTGCCGAGGTAGCGGACGCGGACTGATTCCAGCGACGAAGAATCGTTGGCCGTTTCGAGGGCAGCCATCGCCTCCAGCCGTAACGCGTCAATTTGCGATTGCATCGGAAAATGCGCGCTGGACGCTTCCATCGTCAGACAGGTCGAAGCAAACGAGCGCTACGCAGCCCTCGTCTCAAGAGCTGCCTTTGCCTTTTCGACGATCTGCTTAAAAGCTGCGAGGTCCTGGACAGCTAGATCTGCGAGGACCTTGCGGTCGAGGGCGATTCCTGCCGCTTTCAATCCTTCGACAAATCGACTGTAAGTAATCCCCTCAGCGCGCACGGCGGCATTTAGTCTCGTGATCCAAAGCGAGCGGAAGCTGCGTTTGCGCGTCTTGCGATCGCGATAGGCCCAATACTTCGCCTTCATCTGCGCGTCCTTCGCGTAGCGAAAAAGCTTGGACCGCCGACCGCGATAACCCTTAGAAGCCTTGATGACCCGCTTACGCCGCGCCCGACTGGCGGGCGAATTCGTGGCACGTGGCATGTAGTGTCCCCCGCCCTATCGAGCGGGCTCCGTGGAACTGGCTGTTGTTTGTTTTTGATCCGCGGACTCACCAATTCCGTTAGCCTCGAAGCGCGAGGCAGTCCGACGGATCGACCGTCTAAGAAAACGGCAGATTCGATCTGATGTGGGCGACGTCGGAATCGTGCACGAGCACCGATTTGGCTAGCTTCCGCTTCCGTTTCGCCGACTTGCACTGGAGCAAATGCCGCCTCCCGCCGCGGGTGCGCAACACCTTGCCTGTGGACGTTACTTTGAAACGCTTGGCAACCGATTTGCGCGTCTTGCTGCGTGCGATGGGCTTTGGCATGAGAAAAGGGCCAAAAGCTAACGAATCCACATCGTCTGGCAATGAAAAGTTTTCGAGAAGAAATCCGATTCGCTCGTTGAGCGACCGGATGTTTGCCTTGCTCCAGAGGGTGAAGAACGGTTTGATAGAGACTGCCTGATGAGAAAAGCCATCGTGATTCCTTCGTACCGCGCTGAAAAGACGCTTGCCTCCGTGCTTTTGCGCATTCCCAAGGAGTTCTGGCAAGAGGGCGTCGCCGTTATCGTCAATGATAAAAGTCCCGACAATACCGGAGAGGTCGCCGAGTCCCTTAAAGCGCAGTGGCCCGGGCTTCACGTTGTTCATCACGAACTCAATCGAGGGTATGGTGGGGCGCAGAAAACCGGCCTGAAACGAGGTCTCGAACTGGGTGCCGACGCCTTCGCGATCGTGCACTCGGACGGTCAGTACGCCCCCGAGGTCGTTCTCGACTTGATGAAACCAATTCTGGAGGGAAACGCGCATATCGTTCAGGGCTCGAGAATGGCCGGTGGCGGAGCGCTGCGCGGTGGAATGCCATACTCGCGCTACGTTCCCAATCGGGTCTTGACCTTCCTGGAGAATATTGTTTTCGGAACCCGCATGGCGGACTTTCACAGCGGCTACATGCTCTACTCGCGCACATTGCTCGAGCGGGCTCCTTTCGAGGAGTTACAGAACAACTATAACTTCGACGCCGAAATGATTGTCCTCGCGCACCTGATGGGCATGGAATGCGCGCAGATCGCCATCCCCACGCGGTATGACGACGAAGTGTCAAGTCTCGACCCGATTCCCTACGGGATTAACGTTCTTAAAATGATGGCGCGACATCTCCGCGGAGACTACAAGAAGCTCTTGAGCAGGAACGGACAACCTGTCATGGCCTCTTTAGGGATTGCCTCGAAGAAAAACGGTTGACGTCGTAGCCAAGAGAATCGTAGATGGGAGGTTTTTCATGAAGATCCTTCTCCTAGGCGCAGGTGGATTCATCGGCGCAAACCTCGCCGAGCGTCTCGTCAATGACGCATCTCACCAGATCACCGCTCTCGACATCGAGCGCGAGAAGCTGGATGAGACGGTGAAAAGCGGTGATATCAACTACATCCACTTCGACATCCGCCGCAACGAAAAGGAACTCGAAAGACTCACCACCGAGCACGATCTGGTCGTTGATCTCGTGGCGATGGCGAATCCCAGCCTCTATGTCAGCAACCCCGTCGACGTGTTCCGACTGAATTTCAGCGAGAATCTCAAGATCGCTGAATTTTGCGTGAAGCACAAAAAGCGGCTGGTGCAGTTTTCAACATGCGAGGTCTATGGGATTACCTCTGCGCGCGCCTTCGGCAAAGATTCCTCTAAGCACCCCACTCCCTTCGTTGAGGACGAAACCCCTCTTATCATGGGACCGGTTAAGAACCATCGGTGGATCTATGCTTGCGCCAAGCAGCTCTTGGAGCGCGTCCTTCATGCCTATGGCCTCGAGGAGGGTCTCAAATACTCCATTATTAGACCGTTCAATTTCATCGGGCCGCGCATCGATTACCTTCCCAGCGAGCAGACGGGTAATCCGCGCGTCTTCAGCCATTTTATGAACGCCTTGCTCTACGGGACCTCAATGAAGCTTGTCGATGGTGGCATGAATTATCGTGCTTACACGTATATTGACGACGCAGTCGACTGTATTGCGCGCATCATTGAGAATCGAGGTGGAGTCTGCGATCGCGAGATCTTCAACATTGGCACGCCGGAAAATGAAGTGACGATCAAGGATCTCGCGCACAAGATGTACGCGACCTTCGACAAACACTTCCGCCAGCCTGGGGACCCCTACCCGGAGATAGTCTCCGTATCGAGCGAGGAATTTTACGGGAAAGGTTATGAAGATTGCGATCGCCGTATTCCCGACGTTTCCAAAGCTCGCAAGCTCGTCGGCTGGAAGTCAAGGCATGACCTTGATTCAGTGCTTTATCACACGATGAAGTATTTTGTGGACAAGCACCGCGCGAAACAGCCTATCGCTGCATGATGAGGCGACTCTCCGCAGCGACCGCTTAGTTCCAAAAGAAAACGGCGCATAAGATCACTGCGCCCGAATAGAGCACTCCAGCCCAAGCTGCGGTCTGATAGCGGCGCATCTTGCCGGTGAGCCAGGCGATCTGGTCCCGCATGATCCATGGCATGCCCACCCAGAAGAGCCCGTTGATAATCCATACGTATGCCAGGACCACGAGTAGGAGGCGGCTGGTTTCATGGCGCATGAAGGCCGCCTCGAGAAGAGGTTCTGCGGCAAGCAGGGCAAGCATTCCCATTGCGCGCACGGCGAGAAATTCCTCCACGTATTTCCACGCAAGGAAAGCGCCGACCACGATGGCCACGAGCATGGGAGTGCGCAGGCGCGCAAATTCCCCCAGATCCATGCTTTGAAGAAGGAGGAAGCTCCAAATTGCCGCGAGGCCGATCAGTAAGGTTCCCATCGGGCGCGATCGTGGGAATTGTCGCAGAAACCTCAGGCTATCATTTGAGCGAACCAAGGCGAGCGCATGAACTGCGAGCAAAACGACGCCTGTAATCAATCCGACCGACTGAAGGGTAAGCGAATAGATCATTTTACGGCGATGGCTGCCGGTCTGCGCTTTGCCGCCTCCCAGTTCTTTCGCGTAAGCGCATCGCTCGCTGCGGCAACCTGGGCTTGTTTTTTGCTCAATCCTTCGCCACGGCCGAGTTCAGTCTCGTTCCAGATCACGCGGGCGACGAAGCGCTTCGAGTGGTCTGGACCGCTCTGCTCGAGAACTTCGTAGATCGGTGCGCACGGTTCGATCGCTTGGAGGATTTCCTGGAGCGCACCCTTTGGATTGACCTCCTCGGGGTCTCGAGCAATGCGCTCAAAGTCGTCTTCGGTTGCGCGTAAGACGAAGTTCCTGGCGGCGTCAAAGCCGCCGTCGAGATAGACGGCGCCAACGACGCTTTCAAACGCGTCTGCCAAGGTGGAGGCTCGTTCGCGCCCACCGGTCGCCTCTTCGCCCCGCCCCATCATCAGATAGCGACCAAGATCGAGTTCCTGGGCGCGCATTTTTAAGGCGGCTCGTGAAACTATCCGTGTGCGCAACTTCGTCATCATTCCTTCGGAAAAATCCGGATAAAGGCGGTAGAGATGTTCGGTCACCACCAGCTGAATGACGGCGTCGCCCAGAAATTCCAGGCGCTGATTATCGAAGGGGTAATTCTTGCGCTCGAGCGAGATGCTGGGGTGCGTCATGGCTTCTGCAAGAAGCAAACCGTTGCGAAACTTGTAACCAAGGCGACCTTCGATCGGATTCATGATCGAAGCAGCATGGCGACTAGGCTCGCTAAGACTCATGGGATCGGAGATGCCTCTATCATCAATTTACGACCTTTCCAAAGCCAGGCTCCGCAAAAGAGCTGCACCTTCAATATAATAGAAAAGGTTTGCGAGCCTGATGCAACAAGCAATCATTCTTCCAGGCTGTCGTCGAGCGCCTCGAAGAGCGTCTGCATTGATGTTTCGGTCTCGTCCCCCATATTGGAAATGCGAAATGTCTCCCCCTTGATCTTGCCGTATCCCCCATCTATGGCTATTTGATGCCGCTCGCGCAAGCGCACGATCCATGCGCCGACATCGACCTTCCGGTTGTTCTTGACACAGGTCAGAGTAAGCGAACGGTAACCATCCGCCGCATAGAAACCAAAGCCGCGTTCCTGGACCCACCGATGGACCATTGCGTTTAGCCGGGCATGTCTTTCGTAACGGGCTTCCAAGCCTTCTTCGGCGATGTCGTCGAGCTTGGAGCGGAGCGCGTACAACAAAGGAATTACCGGAGTGCTGGGCGTCATGTCCTGGTCGGCGTTCCTGGCGAATTCGACAAAATCAAAATAGTATCCTCGCCCCTTGATTGTATTCGCGCGCTCCAAGGCGCGCTCGGATATGGCGAACAATGCCAGACCTGGTGGTAAGGCGAGTGCCTTTTGGCTTCCAGTCAGCAGGACATCGATCCCAAGATTGTCCATCGGGATAGGTTCGGCTGAGAACGAGGAGACCGCATCGACAACGAACATCACCTCGGGGAATCTGCGCATCACCTCGGCGATGGACCCAAGCGGATTGCGCACACCGCAGGATGTTTCATTGTGAATGAGCGTGAGCGCGTCGAAACCGCCAGCGGAGAGTTTCTCGTCGATCATCTCTGGAAGGATCGGGTCACCCCAGTTGACTTGGAGAGCTTCGGCCGCTTTTCCGCAACGCATGCTGACATCGAACCATTTGTCGGAAAATGCCCCGCACATGCAGTTCAGAACTTTGTGACGAACGAGGTTGCGAATTGCGCCTTCCATTACGCCCCACGCCGAGGATGTGGATAGGAAAACGGCTCTCTCTGTTCCGAAGAGGGCTTTCAGTCCGGGCTGGAGTCCGCGATAGAGTCCTTTGAAATCGCTTCCGCGATGCCCAATCATCGGCTGACACATCGCCTGGAGGGTCTTCTCGGAAACCTCGACCGGACCCGGGATGAACAGCCTGAGTTGTTTTTTCCGCAGCATGGCCTCGAACTAGCTGTCCCAAATAAAATTCTCCAAGCGCAGGCGATTGACTCGCTCCCGAGCTTCCTCTGCGCGCGGACCATCCACGCTCCCGATCTTCTCGTATACGGCGATCGCCTCCTTCCAGAGCCGTTGTGATTCGAGGAGACGTCCCGCATCGAACCCCGCTCGGTAAAACCAAAAGAACTCCGGGCCCGTTTTCTGACCTTCGGAAAAGACGCCATAGTAGCAATCGAGCGCGGCATCGGTATTTCCGAGCTTCTCGTAAGCGGCGCCCATCTTTGCCAAGGCCTGATGGCTCCAAATCTTTGGCGCTTTCGGGTCGCTGGAAATTTGCCGCCACGCCGCAATAGCG